>JAKEHF010000221.1 GCA_022615295.1 Actinomycetota bacterium
CGCAGAGATAGACGAGGCCACGGAGGAGGTCGTAACGCCAGCGGGTCGGATAGGAGAAGCGGGTCCAGGCTGGGTCGACCACCTCGCCGGTCGAGAGCCGGACCACCGTCTCGGGCTTCCCGGTGAGGTCCTTCATCACCTGCCACCGGATCGACGGATCCGAGTCGAGCAGCTACGTCACTACATCCATGTGATCTCGATGGACCACCGTCGGTGGTCAGGTCTCCCCTTCGGCGGGCTGGCGTTGCCGACGGGGCCCTCGCGAGCGTCCGGCGGCCGGCTCCCACTTGAACAGCCGTATGGCGAGGAGGGTGGCGGCCACACCCCAGGCGAGCATGAGCCCCAGCTCGGGCCAGTGGAACTGGGCACCGGTCAGATTGGGATCGAAGGCGTCACGGAAGGCCACGGCGAAGGCCTTCAGCGGGAAGATCGACCCGGCGACCTCCATCCATGCCGGTGGGTCCTCGATGGGGATGAAGATGTCCGAGATGAAGGCGATGGGGAGCAGGGTGGCGTTGGTGATGGCCGGGGCGGCCTCGCCGCTGGGGGAGAGGGCGGCCACCAGCATTCCCAGGGCGGAGAAACAGCCCACACCGACGAGGAATGTCACGATGGCTGAGGGGAGGGTCCGGGGGTAGACCTGGATTCCGTAGAAGATGACACCGACCAGCATCATCAAGACGAGGGCGATAAAGGCGAGATAGATCGCCGACACCACTCTCCCTGTCAGATAGGCCCACGGTGGGATCGGTGTCCCCCTGATGCGCTTGAGGATCAGGCCATCCCGGGCGATGGCGGTCCCGATCGCCAGGTTGGTGTACGAGGCCGACATCGCGGCGAACACGGCCAGACCCGGGGTGTAGTACTGGGCGGTGGTTATCCCGTAGGCCTCGATCGTTTCATTCCCGAAAAGGGCGGTGAACAGGACCAGCAACAGGAGGGGGAAGACGATGGTGAAGAAGGCGGCGATCGGGGTCCGCCAGAAGATCTTGTTCTGATAGCGGAACTGATGCCACACCATCTGGCCGACGGTTGGTCTGGTGGGGGTGTCAGCCGTCACCGGTCAGCTCCAGATACACGTCCTCCAAGGAGGGCCGGTCCACTTCGAGATGCTCCAGCTCCAGGCCGCGGCTCACCGCCCACGAGGTGAGGTCGTGGAGCGTCCTCGTCGGGGAGCTCGCCTCCACCGTCACCGTGCCGTCGCTGACTACGGCTCCGGCGACAGGGAGCTGCTCTGGCGTCACCCCGGTGGGCAGGGCGAACCGGACCAGTGTCCTCCCGTCGGCCCGTCCCCCGATGGTCTCCGGGGTGCCCTCGGCGATGATCCTGCCTCGGGCGATGACCGCGATCCGGTCGGCCAGGTGCTGGGCCTCGTCCATGTAATGCGTGGTGAGGAGGATGGTCTTTCCCAGGGCGGTCAGGTTCTCCAGGATCCCCCAGGCCTGGCGGCGCGCCGAGGGGTCGAACCCGGTGGTGGGCTCGTCGAGGAAGATCAGGTCGGGATCACCCACCAGACCGAGGGCAAGTTCGAGCCGCCGCTGCTGGCCGCCGGACAAGGTCTTGATTCGGGCGCCCGCCTTCTCTCCGAGCCCGACGAGATCGATCAGCTCCCCGGTGCTCCTCCGTTTCGGGTACATGCCGCCGTAGATATCGAGGGCCTCGCGGACCGTCAGGTCCCGCTCCACCGAGCCTTCCTGGAGCACGATCCCGATCCGCTCCCGGTAATCCCGTCCCCCCTTGTCGGGTCGGAACCCGAGGACGGAGATCTCGCCACTGGTCGGAGCTCGATGACCCTCGAGGATCTCGACGGTGGTGGTCTTGCCGGCGCCGTTGGGGCCAAGCAGGGCGAAGACCTCGCCCTCTTCGATCCTCAGACTCACCCCGTCGACTGCGGTCACCTCCCCGTAACGCTTCACCAGACCGGTGACTTGGATCGCCGCCATCGCCCGATTCTAAGCAGGTTCGTCCTGGGGAGCCCAGCCGCGTTCTGGGCAGAGTTGTGCCCCCTGTGGGGTACCCCACAACCTGAGGTTTGCGGTTTCGGGGCTCAATCGCCCCGTCGCCCGAGTCGATCTTTGGATCGAGCATGAGAACGAGAACGTTCCCCCTTTTGATGGTGTTGGCGGTGATCACCGCCGCCTGCACCGGCACGTCCACGACGTCGACCGTCGACCCGCCGGTGACGACCTCACCGCAGACGAGTTCGTCGCTTCCGGAGCCCACACCTGTCGAGGCTCCCCCCGGAGTGATCTGGGAAGCGGTCCAGATCGACGCCACCGGGGAGCTCGTCGTGAGCACTATCAGACCCACACTGGATGGGTGGATCGCCGCCGCCAACCGCATCTCATCCGACCGCTCCGCGGTCCCGTTGGTGATGACCTCGCCCGACGGTCTGACCTGGACCGAGCACGCCTTGCCCGCTCCCAACGACCGCACCTACGTCACCGACGTGACCATGGGTCCCTCCGGCTACGTCGCGGTGGGATCTGCGGGAACGGGCTGTCTCGAGTTCTGCCCGGCGGGCTTCGGGGTCTCATGGGTCTCGACCGACGGCATGACCTGGGAGCTGTCCACCCCGGCAACCTTCACCGGGCCGGTGCGGGTCTCGCCGTCGCGTGTCGAGCTGGTCGGTGACCGGTATATGACGGTCGGGAAAGACGAACGTGACGGACCGAACTGGGCCGTCGGGGTGTGGATCTCGCCCGACGGCATCGGTTGGGAGCGCATCGCCACACTCGACGACCCGGAATGGCCACTCATCCACTTCAGGCTGACTCGTAGCGCCGACGGGTTCCTCATCGACTCAGTCAAGGGTCTCTGTGGCAGCCCATTCATCAACGCCGATGTCGGCTGGACCTTCGGCTCCTGGGCCGACCAGTCGGTGATGTGGTCGTCGACCGACGGGGTCGACTGGCAACCGGTCGACCTGGAAACTCCGGGACTGGTCGATCCGGTGCCTGATGACATCTGCGATGACTTCGTCGCCGCCACCGACAGTGACTTGATTTCGGGGACAGCCAGAGAGATCGGAGACATCCTGTTGTGGCAACAACGCGGCGGTGGGACCTGGCGTCTCGACGGAACTTCCTGGATTCCGATCGACCTGGCCTGGCCGGACACGCTCGGCGCCCCACGCCTGGTGGGAACCGTGGACCGTCTCCTCGCGATCGAGTTCGACTCTTCCGACGTCGGCGTGGTGCAGCTCTCCACTGCCGTGTCTCCTGACCTCGTGGGTTGGGAGGACTGGTCGGACTATCGGATCCGGCTGGTCGACCTGCTACCCGCTCAAGGGGTGATGTCCTCGGTCCATGTCGCCGCCACCGAGGACGCCGTGGTGGCCCTGATCGCCGCCGACCTCCCCGGCGTGGGGCGGCTGGGCAGCTATGCGCTGGCGAGCTATGCCGGGTCCGTGACCAAGCCACACTGCGAACCGGGACCACAGGCGCTTTGCGCCAGTGTCGACTTCTCCATCGCCACCCTCACCGGGTTGGATCTCTCCGGCGCCGACTTCACGGGCGCCGACCTCAGTAGCGCCGACCTCAGTGGCGCCGACCTGAGTGGGGCCATCCTCACCGGCGCCGACCTCTCCGGCGCCAATCTCAGCGGTGCCGACCTGACCGCCGCCGGCCTCAGCCGGGCCACCCTCGAGTTCGCAGACCTGACGGGAACTCGATTGGATCGAGCCGACCTCAGCTTCGCCTCCCTCCTGTTCACCACTGTGAGCGAGGGGACCACGGCCGCCGGTGCCGTGCTCAGCGAGGCGCGTGATGTCCCACTCGTGCTCGTCGACGACCAGGGGGTGGTCATAGTGGGGGCCTCCCTGCAGAGCGGTGAGGGTGTGCCCATCGACTTCTCCGGACTCGTGTTGAGGGGTGTGGACTTCGACGGAGACCTCTCCGGCAGCTCGTTCGTCAACAGCGACCTCACCGACTCGACCTTCGTGTTCGTCACGGTGCAGGGGGCGGACTTCACCGGCGCCATCCTCGGAGGGGTGGAGTTCAACACGACCGACCTCACCGGGGCCGTGTTCGCTGACGCCGATCTCGGCGGCGTGGTCTGGTTCGGGACGACGTGCCCGGACGGCTTCAAGCTGGAGTACTACGGGGGAGACGAGACCACCTGCCTCGATCACCTCGTCGGCGTGGCACCGTGATGCCTCCCGCAGCACCACGTCCTCGAGGGTTCACGCCGGCGCGAGGCCAAGACTCTTGAAGAAGGCGTCCACGTCCTCCGCCCAGACACTTGGCTCCTCCATCGCGGCGAAGTGACCACCCCTCCGGGCTTCGGTGTAATGGACGATGTTGGCTACACGTTCGGCGACGGCTCGGGGCGGGGCCCACGGCTCGTCGGGCATGCGGAGATAGCCGGTGGGGACGGACACATGACCCGCCCTAATCGGCTCGGTGGCGAACGTCATCTCGTGATAGATCCTGGTGCTGGAGAGGACACGGTTCGGTAGCCAGTAGAGCATCACGTTGGTGAGGAAGCGGTCCCGGTCGAAACGTCTCCAGATGTCGTCGTCGTTTCCTGACCAGGACCAGAACTTCTCGAGCACCCAGGCGAGGAGCCCGACCGGGGAGTCCGCCAACCCATAGGAGAGGGCGTCGGGGCGCAACGCCTGCACGTCGTAGTACCCGAGCCCGTACTCCTCGAATCGGTCCCGCTCCTCACGCCATGCCTGCTCCTCGGCGTCTGGCTCGACACCCTCGGGGGGCCGGGGCGATCCGGGTATCAGGTTGATGTGGAGGCCGACCACCGTCTCGGGGTGTCTGCCGGCCATGGCGGGACCGACCACCGACCCCCCGTCACCACCCTGGACTCCATAGCGGTCATGCCCCAGACCCAGCATGAGCTGGTGGAACCTCTCGGCCATTACACCGCCGTGGACTCCGCGGCGGCGTGGCGGGTCGGAGAGCCCGAAGCCGGGCAGCGAGGGGACCACCACCTCGTACCCCGAGGAATGGAGCAGCTCCGCCCCATCGATCAGCTCGGAGAACGATCCCGGCCAGCCATGGATTGCGATGACCGCCGGTGCTCCGGGTGATGGCCAGGTCACGAAGTGGAATCTCTCGCCCTCCATCTCCATCATGCGATGGTCGAGCCGGTTCAGCTCGTCCTGCACAGCGAACCAGTCGTACTCGTGCCGCCAGTAGTGGACGAGATCCCGCAGCGTGGCGGCGTCCATGCCCATGTCCCAACCGGGGTCGAATCCGATCTCGGGCCAACGGACGGCGTCGAGCCGTCTGTGAAGATCGACTATCAGCTCCTCGGGAAAGTCGATGGTGACTGTCTCCAGCCGCATCCCGCTCATGCGAGTGCCTGGGAGTTCACCTGGGCTCCTCCGGCGAGGTCCCCTGGTGAATCGGCGACCACAGCGAACACTTGCCATGGCTCGCTGATCCCCTTCAGCTGGTGCTGACCACGGTCGTCAAAGACCAGACCACTCCCCGCGACCAGGTCCCGCACCGTCCTCGACACCAGTACCTCACCCGGGCTACCCAATCCGGCGATTCGGGCGCCGAGATGGACTGCGATACCGGCGATGTCATCACCGACCAGCTCGACCTCGCCGGTGTGCACGCCGGCTCGGATCTCTAGGCCAAGGGCGACGGCGCCGTTTGCGATCGACCGGGCGGCCCGAACCGCCCGGGCGGGCCCGTCGAACCTGGCGAGAAACCCGTCTCCAGTGGTCACCACCTCTTGGCCTTTGAACCGAGCAATCTCGGTCCGGACCATTTCTCGGTGACGTCCAAGCAGTCCGCGCCACTCACTGTCACCGAGGGCTTGGGCCGTGTCGGTAGAGCCAACGATGTCCGTGAAGAGCACCGTGGTGAGGACCCGGGTCGGCTGGCGCGATGGCGGATGACCGGTCACGAACAGCTCGATGGCATCGAGAACTTCCTCCGCCCCCTCGCCTGCGATCCAGTGGTCCCTCGAGCCGATCTCGACGAGTTTGGCGCCGGGAATCACGGAGACAATCCATCGACCCTCCTCGACGTTCACGTCGCGGTCTGCGGTCTTGTAGATGCACAGGGTGGGGACCGAGATGGAGGGGAGCACCGACCGGGTGTCGATCTGGGTGTTCATCCGGAGCAGGGTGACTGCGTCCTTTGGGGTGGCCCCCAGACGGGCATAACGCGACATCCAGCCCCTGAACGTCGGGTCGTCAAACCGTGACGGAGCCAGTTCCATCATCGTCCCCGGCTCACCCCAGTGCTCCTCCAGCTCGGCGACCTCGTCCTCACGGGTATCGGGGGTCGGCGCCCACGGATAGTCCTCGGACCAGACCCGTTTCGCATAGGAGCCGACGAGGATGAGCCGGTCGACACGCTGGGGATGGGTGGCGGCGAACAAGATCGCCATGTTGCCGCCTTCCGAGTGACCGAGGAGGCTGGCGCTCTCCGAGCCGACCACGTCCATGACCGCCCGCAGGTCGTCCATGCGCACCTCGAGTGTGGGGAGATGCTGTGAAGGGACACGGTCCGACATGCCGGTCCCCCTCTTGTCGAAGATGATCAGCCTGGTGAACGAGGCGAGCCGCTCGAGGAAAGCGGCCATGGGCGGGTCCTCCCACATGATCTCGATGTTGGAGATCCAGCCGGGGATGTAGACGAGGTCGTCCGGGCCCTCACCCACCACCTGGAAGGCGATGTTGACATCACCGCTTCGCGCATAGCGGGTCTCCGGCATGGCCGATCGAGTCTATTGACAGGCTCAGGAGCCGGGTCGGGGGCGGGGACACCTCCGATCTGGGTAAGGATTACCTCTGGCGATGATGAACTGATCGCACCGTCACCGACGGGTCATTTGACCGCGACCTTCAGGTGTGTGACCTCCGGCGCTTCGACCACCTCGATCAGCTCGAGTGTGATGGAACTGCCGACGTTGTCGAAGAGTCGCTCCCCGCTGCCCAGCAGGATCGGGACGATGCTGACCCAAAACTCGTCGATGAGGCCACTTGCCAGGTACTGCTGGATCACGCTGGCACCGCCGCCAATGAGAACATCTTCCTCACCTGCGCTGGCCCGGGCCCGTTCCAATGCCGAGGCAATGCCATCGGTGACGAAGTAGAAGGTGGTCCCGCCATCCATCTCGAGCGGCTCTCGCTGGTGGTGGGTGAGTACATAGACCGGCGTGTGCCAAGGAGGATCCTCTCCCCACCATCCCCTCCATTCCACATTCCACGGGCCGCGGATCGGGCCGAACATGTTGCGGCCCATCACCACCGCGCCATAACCCGACTCCAATTCCCTGGCGACGCGAGTGCTGGCATTGACGATGCCGCCCTCTTCCCCATCTGCATCCTGGCGGCGTTCGAGCGCGAAGAGCCAGCTGTGCAGGTCCAAGCCGCCGAGGCCCAGGGGATCACGCTCGCTCTGATGGGGGCCTGCCATGTAGCCGTCTAGCGACATGCTGACGTTGAAGCGGACCTTGCCCATCGGAGCTACCTCAACCCGGTCCGGGGGAAGGCAGTCCTGCGACCCCGTCGGCGACCGGGATGATGCCCCTCTGTTCGGCCCACCACCGGACGAACCAGCCCACCCCGATGAAAACGGCGAGGATCACGATCGCATAGACCAGGACACCACCGACGCCTTGGAGGTCCAGGTCGAGGAACGGGTATGGGAAAAAGCCCGTCGCCGACCCCCGAATCAGGCTGAACGTGAAATAGACAACAGGGAAGACCAACCAAACCATGGGCGCCCGTCGGTCGAGTCGCTGCCGGGGCGGGAATAGCAGCCAGTCGATGAGCAGGGCGGCCGGGGCGAGATTGTGATGCACGAAGTTGGCCCAGGGCGCGTAGTCGCCGACGTCGATGTTGAGCGGTGCGAGGAGGAGGGCGTAGACCAGTCCGGTGATCGTCATGTAGACGGTGACCGCTCCGCGATAGTTGGCGTTTCTCCCCATCCATTCCGGCCAGATCGCCTCACCCGCCAGCAGTACCGCGGCCAGTGTGTTGGAGAGGATCGTGAAATAGAAGAAGAGATTGGGACCGTATGCCTGCACCGTGGCAGCGATGATCAGCACGACCACAAACCCTCGGAGGACTCGGCCCACCGTCCCCATGCCCATGACCCACTGGTCTCCGCTTGGGTCCATCAATGCATTCTATGCATCGCAGATTGGGCTGGGGCGATCGCGACAGCTTGGAAGGTGGGAGTGGGCCCACGTGGACTTGAACCACGGACCTCATCCTTATCAGGGATGCGCTCTAACCGGGCTGAGCTATGGGCCCCGACTGGTAGTCAAGGACGTCCGAGTCTACCCATCCCCCCTGAGACTGCAGAAGCCCTCGTCGGGAGGGTGGAGGAGATGATCAGCTTTCAGGGTCTTGACAGAATCCCCCAAGTTTGGCATGAGTCGGTCGATCGACCGAACCCAAGGACGGAGATCTTGAAGGCTCCAGAGGTTGAGACCCGCCACCGAATTCTTGCCGCCGCCAAGGAGGCTCTGCTTGAGATGGGGTTCGCAAAGCTGTCCACACGAAGGATCGCCTCTGCGGCCGGGGTTCCGCTCAGTCAGATCCACTACCACTTTGGCTCCAAGCAGAATCTGGTGTTCGAAGTGCTGGAGGAGGAAAACCGCAAGCTGTTGGGCAGACAGTCGTCGATGTACCAGAGTGACATGCCGGTTTGGAAGCAGTGGGAGCAGGCCTGTGACTTTCTGGAGGACGACCTGGACTCCGGTTATGTCCGGGTACTCCAGGAGATGGTGGCGGCCGGGTGGTCCGACGCGGAGATCGCGGCCGCAGTGCGCCAAGCCGTGATGGCATGGTTCGAACTGCTCACCTGGGTGGCGGAACGGGCCGAGGAGAAGCTGGGGAATCTGGGCCCATTCACCCCGGGTGAGATTGGTGCGCTGGCCGGGCTCCCCTTTCTGGGTGCGGAGACGCTCATCCTCCTCGGCGTCGAGGAGTCCGACCTGCCCTCCCGCTCGGCTCTCCGCAAGATCGCAGCCCTGATTCGCACCTTGGAGGAGGAAGTGGAGCGATGAGGGCGCTGCTTGCCCATCGTGACGGCTATGTCGATCGAGACGGGATCCGGCTCTTCTACGAGGTCTACGGGCAAGGCGACCCCACGGTCGCCCTGGTCCCCACCTGGTGTCTGTTCCATTCCCGTTTCTGGAAGATGCAGATCCCCTACCTGTCCCGCCATTTCCGGGTGGTCACCTATGACCCGCGCGGCAATGGCAGGTCCGACCGCCCGGTCGGAAAGGAGAACTACAGCTGGCGTCACTACCTAGGGGACCTGCACGTCCGACCGGCCGACGGCAACGAGGCGGCCGATCTCACCAGTGGTGTAGCCGGGATGAGCCAGGCTGGTCACCGCCCCGAGCCGAAGCGCTGCCAAGTAGGCGAGCACCACGTCCAGGTCGACGTCGGCGACGACCATCACTCTGGTTCCGGCTGCCACGCCGAGTTTGTGGAGGGAGCCGGCAACCCGGACAGAACGCTCGGCTACCTCAGAGTGGGTGAGGCGGCGGCCGGCGATGCTCAACGCAGGTCGGCCGCCATGCATCCGAGCCACCTCGTCGAAAGCGTCGCTGAGTGTCGGACCAGAGCTGAGTCGGTCGCGCAGTGCACCGCCCGAGGAGACTTCTCCGCCCAGGTGCAACGACCAGGCGCGTAGCGCCTCTTTCCCAGGCTCGTGGCGATCCCAGGTGGGGGCGCTCACCCCGGTCCGCTCGACGAGACCGACCCGTCCCACCCCCGGTTCTGCCTCTCCTCCTCTGTCAACGCCTTCGACGGGTCGGCGATGAGGGATATCCGCTTCACCGCAGCGACGACCTCGCCTGGCAGCCCTGTGACGACGTCGGCGAATCGAAGCGCCCGTTGGAGTGGGTCGTCGGCCACGAAGTCGACGAGCCCGAGCCCATACGCCTCCTCGGCCCCCACGGTGCGCATGGTCAGCATCAGCTCCAGGGCACGGCCTCTTCCGATCAGGGCAGGCAGGCCCCAGGCCCCTACCACCAGTCCGTGACCCTGGCCCACGAATCTGATGGAGAAGTCAGGGTTGACCACCCTGATGTCCGAGGCCAGCATCAGCTGGGCGCCGCCCCCCACGGCGTGTCCGCCAGCGGCTGCCAGCACTATGCCCCCTTTGGACCGGATCGTGTGGTACAACCGGTAGAGAGCCCGGCTCACCTCGGCCCGGTCCACGTCGGTGAGCCCGAGGTCCGCTCCAGCCGAGAAGGCCGCCCCGTTAGTCGAGCCAAGAATGATGACTAGATGGTCGGACTCTGAGATCAGATGGCCGAGGTCGGAGATCATGTCGAGGTCGATCGCGTTGCGACGGTCCGGGCGGTAGTCAGCGGGCGCTGGGCCCGACGTGACCCACGATCCCTCTCGTCATCGACGACGGGCATGGCAACGTAAGGGAGCGGTATGAACCGTCAGCCGGTTGGGATCAGAGTCGACTCGAATCTGACGACTCCCTCGCCAAAGCGCTCTGCCGCCCAAGTCTCGGCTTCGGCGGTGATGATGAGGGCGCCGGCGCCGACCTGACCCCCGATCTCGTCGATATAGGAGTAGCCGAATCCGACCACGCCGGGGACCTCACCTTCGAGGAGGAGGTTGGTGACTTCGGCCTGGATGCCCTCCAGCTCCCGGGCATTGGTCGCACCCAGGGCGACACAGAGCGGGCCGCCCCACAGCTCCCGCATGGCAGCCTCGTGGGCCCCGAGATCGCCGGTGAAAAGGGCCACCACCACATACTCTTGACGCCCGGTCTGGTCGGCCTCCTCCGGGTCGTCCATCAGGCTGTAGACCCACACCGCCGAGCGGTCGGCCTGACCGTTGGCATAGGCGATGACGTCCTCCATGTGTTGTGGTGTGGCCCGGGGATCGTTGGTCCAGACCCACCCACCGGGGGGCGGGTCACAGGGTGGGGTGAAGTCAACGGGGTCGCTCAAGGGGTACTCGGCGACTTCTGGGGCGGTCAGGAGGTGGAATTGCTCCGTGTCGTAACGAACGGTGATCGTCATCTCGGCCCAGGTGACACCAGTTGCGGTCTCTGCCCAGGGGACGTCGGTCCAGTCGAGACCGACGAGTGGCACACCGCCACATTGGGGCGGCAGTGATTCCGCCACCCCACCGGCGCAGACGACCGGTGCGTCTCCGGCATCGATCACGGTGACCGCCCCTCGATAGGTGCTGTCTTCGATGGTCGGGGTGAGGGTCGTTGCCGTGGCCTGCGTGGTTGGCACTGTGAAGTCCTCTCCGCCGAGACCCCCTGTGACCCGCAATCCGAGACCGACCAGACCCAGTGTGGCGACGGCGGCGATGCCCATCGTGACCGGCCTACGCCACCGACCGGCTGTCGGTGGCGAAGGTACCGGCACCCTTTCGGTCCCGGCGCGCACCCGGTCGGCGGCTCGTCTCAGCTCGTCCTCGGGATTCATGCTGATCCTCCGTATTCGGACAACGTGACGGCGAGCCGCTGACGGGCCCGGTCCAGATGTGTCTTCACCGTCTCCTCCGAGCAGCCGAGGGTCTCGGCGACCTCGAGCCTGGACAGGTCTGACAGATAGGTCAGGGCCACCACCTGGGCCTGGCGTTTGGGAAGACGACGGACCTCACGCCAGACGTCGAGGGCGATCTCGCTCGAGAGAGACAAGCCGACCGTCGCCGGAGCACCCATCCGGGTGAGGGCCTTGAGCTCGACCAGACCCCGTCTGAATCGGGAGATGGAGCGGTTGGCGACGATCCGGCGCACCCAGGCGCCCGGGTTGTCCATGCTCGCCACCCTGTGCCAGGCCTGCATGGTGGAGGCGAAGGCATCCTGAGTCAGGTCCTCGGCAGTGGTCAGATCCCCACACAAAACCGCGGCCAGACCGAGCACCTGCCGGTACTCGCGTCGATAGAAGGCCTCGAAGGTCTCGACACGAGCGACCAGCGGGACGTCGGTCGGACCGGGGGGATCGTGAGCAGTCATCGTCTCACCTAGGGCCACGTCCACATGACGTCAATCGCAGGAGAGGGCCCCTTCGGGGGACGTGACCTCATCGGACAATGATGCCGCTCAAGTTCCTCGGACGGTGGTGGGCGCTTCGTCACCGGGTGGCTCGCGACCAGAATGCGGTCGTGGAACAGATGAGCATCACCGACACCGCGCTGGTAGTGGTCGACGTGCAGCAGGCGTTCGAGCAGTGGGACGCCATGGGACGTCGTCGCAACAACCCCGGCGCCGTGAACCGCATCGCCGAGCTTCTCGAGGCTTTTCGCTCGAAGGGGGCGCCGATCATCCACGTCAGACATGCCTCCCTCGAGCCCGAGTCGCTGTTCGGGGCCGAGCTCCCCGGCCATCGGGTGATCGAGGCTGCCGCCGAGGCCGATGGGGAGCCGGTGGTGGTCAAACATGTCAACTCGTCGTTCATCGGGACCGATCTCGAGGAAAGGCTGCGCCGTCAGGGGATAAGGAGCGTGGTGGTCGTCGGGGCCACCACCAACCACTGTGTGGAGACCACGACGCGGATGGCGGGGAACCTCGGTTTCGACGCCAAGCTGGTCCGCGACGCCACTTGGACGTATGACCGGGTCGGGGTCGACGGCGAGGCCTTCCCCGCCGAGCAGGTCCACGCCATGACCTTGGCCAACCTCGCCGAGGAGTTCGCTGAGATCGTCACCACCGAAGAGGTGATCAGTCGTTTGACTTAGACCCGACGGTATAGGACCCGGGTGGGAGGCTTCCCAGGGTCGCACGATCGACCACCCGGCGTCCGAACGGCCACAGGGCCATGCCCACCATCTTGAACGAGGCGATCCCCAGCGGGATCCCGATGATGGTGAGACACAGCACGACCCCGGCGAGGAGGTGGGCCAGGGCCAGCCACCAGCCGGCGAGGACCACCCAGATGAGGTTGCCTATGGTCGAGGCGACCACCGAGGAGTCGGGGTTGGGCACCACCGCCCGGCCGAAGGGCCACAAGGCGAAACCGGCGAGCTTGAAGGCCTGGACCCCGAACGGGATGCCGATGATGGTCACCATCATCACCAACCCGGCCACTGCGTAGGCGACCGCCAGCTCGATCCCGGCAAGGAGCAGCCAGACGATGTTGAGGATCAGCCTCAGCATGCCGTAACCATACGCCCCGGACTTAAACTTGATGACGGCGCGGGGACGTAGCTCAGTTGGAAGAGCACCGGCTTTGCAAGCCGGGGGTCGTGGGTTCGAGTCCCATCGTCTCCACTCGCCAAGCGTGAGCAACCGGTGTTGTCAGACTGCGGCGGTTGCGCACACTGGAATGGTTGGGCCGATCGACCGCGTTGACAAGGAGTGAGATGAGAAACGCAGTGATCGTCGACGCCGTGCGCACCCCGGTGGGCCGTCGCAACGGTGTCTTCAAGGACATCCACCCCGTCGATTTGGCCTCCATTCCCCTCCAGGCGATCATCGAGCGCAACGAACTCGACCCGGGTCTCGTCGAGGACGTGATCATGGGCACCGTGAGCCAGGTGGGAGAGCAGGCATACAACGTGGGGCGCAACGCCGCCCTGGCCGCCGGGTTCCCAGAGACGGTCACCGGGGTCACCATCGACCGTCAGTGCGGGTCGTCCCAGCAGTCGGTCCATTTCGCAGCCCAGGCGGTCATGGCCGGGGCCCAGGACGTGGTCATCGCCGCCGGAGTCGAGAACATGACCCGTATCCCCATGGGGATCACCGCCCAGCAGGGCCCGGGTCTCCCCTTCGGGGCCAGGATGCTGGAGCGTTATGCCAACGGTCTCGTCCCCCAGGGGATCTCGGCGGAGATGATCGCCGAGAAATGGGGGATCACCCGTGAGGAGATGGACGAGCTCTCCCTCCGGTCTCATCAGCGGGCGGCGCGGGCCACCGAGGAGGGGCGCTTCGAGTCCCAGATCGTCCCCGTGGTGGTGACTCGTGAGGACGGCTCCACCGAAACAGTCACCCGTGACGAGGGTATTCGCTGGGACACCAGTCTCGAGAAGCTGGCGGCGCTCCAACCCGCCTTCCAGAGTGACGGGAAGATCACAGCGGGCAACTCTTCACAGATCTCAGACGGCGCTGCCGCCATCCTGGTGATGGCCGAGGAGACGGCCGAGAAGCTGGGCATGACGCCGATGGCCAGGATCACGACCATGACCATGGCCGGGGTCGACCCGGTGCTGATGCTGACCGGGCCCATCCCCGCCACCGAGAAGGCCCTGGAGCGCTCCGGGCTGAGCATCGACGACATCGACCTCTTCGAGGTGAACGAGGCCTTCGCAGCGGTGACGGTGGCCTGGCGTATGGAGCACGGTGGCTCCGATCCGTTGGCCCTTTGGGAGCGGACGAATGTCAACGGTGGGGCCATCGCCCTGGGCCACCCCCTAGGCGCCTCCGGTGCCCGTCTCATGACCACCCTGGTGTGGGAGCTGCAGCGCACCGGAGGCAGATACGGTCTGCAGACGATGTGCGAGGGTGGGGGCATGGCCAACGCCACCATCCTGGAACGACTCTGACCCTGTCCAACCCTGGGTTCACAGCGTCGCTCAGCGGGGTCTGGAACCCAGGGTTCGCCGATGACGGGTAGCACCATCCTCGACGTGGTCATCGCGGTGGCCATCGGGGTCGTGGTGTGGAGGCTGGCACTGATGTTCATACGGGCGTTGTCGACACCGCCACCCGAGATCGACCCCGAGGACGTGGTGACCACCGACCAGGACTATCGATGCACGGTGTGTGGCGCCGAGCTCACCATGCGCATGGTCAACGTGGCCGAGGACAAGCCTCCCCGGCACTGTCGTGAGGACATGGTCCCGGTCTGGAGACCCTGAGCCACGCCACCCTCCCGGCTCCATCAACACTTTCCTCCCCCAGGGAGTGGAACGACCGTTGGGGGAGGTGGCCCGGAGGGCCGGAGGGGGCCGAGGACCCCCCTCCCCGGCTTCGCCGGTAACCCCAACGCTCACTTCGTTCGCTGGGGGGAGAAACGGCCCCCTTCCCCGGCTGCGCCGTACTCCCCCCGACGCTCGCTTCGTTCGCTAGGGGGAGAAACGGGCTCACGGCGCCCACCGCGGCGACTAGCGTCGGTTGGCGATGCCGGAGTCGAAGCGTCGCAAGCCAAAGGGTCGCCCACAGACGGCAGGGACGGCGACCGCGGTCAAGGCAAAGGACCCCAGCCCGACTTGGTACGTGGTGGTCATGGCCGGTCTGATGATCGCCGGGGTGCTCCTGGTCTTACTCCGCTTCGTGTTTCAGTGGGACCAGATGGTCATGATCGGCGGTCTTCTCGCCATCGCCGCCGGCTTCCTCATGACCACGAACTACCGCTGACACCGCGCCATGGCCTGCCCTTCGCGACCTACAATCCGCCACCGTCTGGACTAGGAGGTAATCAATGGGTGTGCACCGTGTGACACGGAGGCGGGGGGGTCGGGACGCACTGCTCTCGATGCTGGCCACCAACCGCATCGACCGTCGCGAGTTCCTCAAGGTGATGGGAGGCGCCGGCGCCTTCGCCCTCCTCGGTCCCACCCTGCTCGCCGCCTGTGCCGGCGGCGGCGACGGTGACAGCCTGGTGGTCGACAACTGGATCCTATATATCGACGTCGACGACGACACCGGCGACTATCCGAGCGTCATCGCCTTCGAGGAGGAGAGCGGGCTCTCGGTGACCTACAACGACGGTGCCATCAACACCAACGAGGACTGGTTCGCCAAGTACCAACCCCAGTTCGCTGCCGGCCAGTCGATCGGGGTCGACGTAGCGGTGCTCACCGACTACATGGCGGCCCGGATGATCCGTCTTGGCTATGTCGAAGAGCTGGACAAGGCCAACATCCCCAACGCCTCCAACTTGGCCGATGCCCTCCAGTCCCCCGGGTTCGACCCCAACCGGGACTACACCATGCCCTGGCAGTCGGGTTTCACCGTGATCGGATACGACATCGACCAGACCGGTCGTGAGCTGACCAGCCTCAGAGACCTTCTCGACCCGGCCTTCGCCGGCAAGGTTGGTCTCCTCGAGGGGTACAACGACACCGTGCCGTTCTTCCTCCTCATGGAGGGCAAGGACCCGGCCACGGCGACGGTCGAGGACTACGTGGCAGCCACGGAGCCGATCAAGGAGGCGGTCGACTCGGGTCAGATCCGCCAGATCTATGGCAACGACTACATCGATGCCTTGCTGAGCGGGGACCTCGCGGTGTCCATGGCTTGGTCGGGTGACATCGTGGCCAACCAAGAGGCGAAGCCGAGTCTTCGCTACACCTTCCCCGAGGAGGGCTTCAACCTGTGGACCGACAACATGCTGGTTCCCAAGGGTGCGGCCAACAAGGCGGGGGCCGAAGCCTGGATGGACTTCTTCTACCAGCCCGAGATCGCCGCCCAGGTGGCCGCCTACGTCTGGTATGTCACCCCGGTCGAGGGGGCCTTGGAGGCGGTCATGGACATCGACCCCGCCCTCGCCGAGGAGCCCCTCATCTTCCCCACGCCCGAGGTGCTGGCCAACGCCCACATCACCCGGGCATTCACTGAGGAGGAGGAGGAGATCGTCAACGAGGCGGTCTCGGCGGCCACCGGAGTGTGATGGACACACGGACGGACATACCCGCCGTCGAGCTCGACGGCGTCACCAAGGAGTTCGCCGACTTCACCGCGGTCTACGAGCTCAACCTGGCCATCGGGGAGAACACCTTCTTCGCCCTGCTCGGCCCGTCCGGGTGCGGCAAGACGACCACCCTGCGCATGATCGGGGGTTTCGAGGATCCCACCACCGGGGTGATCCGTCTCCACGGTGAGGACGTCACCGGGCAGAAGCCCTATCAGCGACCGGTGAACACCGTCTTCCAGAGCTACGCCTTGTTCCCCCATCTCACGATCTTCGAGAACGTGGCCTTCGGCCTTCGTCGTCGTGGCGTGGAGGACGCCGAGGTGAAACGAAGGGTCAACGAGATGCTGGAGCTGGTCCAGCTCACCCCGTTCATCAAGCGCAAGCCAAAACAGCTCTCCGGCGGACAGCAGCAGCGGGTGGCGTTGGCCCGGGCCCTGGTCAACCATCCCCGTGTCCTCCTCCTCGACGAGCCGCTCGGCGCCCTCGACCTCAAGCTTCGCAAGGAGATGCAGATCGAGCTGAAGCGGATCCAGCAGGAGGTCGGCATCACCTTCATCCACGTCACCCATGACCAAGAGGAGGCGATGACAATGGCGGACGTCATCGCGGTGATGCATCAGGGGAGGATCGAGAGGATGGGCGAGCCCACCGAGATCTACGAGGACCCACGCACCGCCTTCGTCGCCGGGTTCCTCGGCGCCTCGAACATGATGAGCGTCACCGTGGTCGATCGGGGCTCCGGGGCGGTGGCCCTCAACGGAGGCACCCGTCTCCACATCGACCCGTCCAAGCTCGACGGTGGCGACGGCACGGTCAGGGTCGGGGTGCGACCCGAGAAGCTGCGGATCTACCCCATAGACGAGGTGTCACTCCCCCCGAACGTCCTCCAGGGGACTGTCACCGACGCCTCGTTCATCGGGGTGTCCACCCACTATCTGGTCGAGGCCGACCACATCGGGGAGATCGCGGTGGTGGCGCAGAACCTCGACGATCATCACCATCGTCCCGGTGACCCGGTGAAGGTGGGCTGGCTCCCCCAGCACTGCTTCGTGGTGGCATGACCGTAGAGCTGGCCCCGCCACCCCCGGGGAGGAGTGCAGCCGCGGACCGGGCCGAGACGAGAAGACGCCGTGTCCCCTATCTGCTTCTCGCCCCCGGTTTGGTGTGGCTCTTCATCTTCTACGTGATCCCCCTGTTCCAGCTGCTCCGCATGGCGTTGACCACGGGGAACCTCCAGGCGGGTTATGTGTTCGACTGGGTTTGGGAGAACTTCACCCAGGTGTTCACCACCTATCAGCCCCAGCTGCTCAGGTCCCTGGTCTTTGCCCTGGCCACCACAATGATCACACTGCTCATCGCCTACCCCCTGGCCTATGCCATCGCCTTCCGCGGGGGGAGGTATCAGAGCCTCTTCCTCCTGCTGCTCCTCATGCCCCTGCTCTTCCCGTTCCTGATGCGCACCCTTGCCTGGCGGATAATCCTCGCCGACCAGGGGGTGGTGGTGCAGACCCTGCAGAACATCGGTCTCCTCCCCTCGAACGGGAGACTCCTCGCCACCGGGTGGGCCGTCGTGGCCGGTCTCGTCTACAACTTCCTCCCCTTCATGGCCCTGCCCATCTACGTTTCACTCGAGAAGATCGACAACAGACTCATCGAGGCGGCCAACGACCTCTACTCCACACCTTTCACCGCCTTCCGCAAGGTGACGCTCCCCCTCTCGATGCCGGGGGTCATCTCCGGGTCGCTGCTGACCATGATCCCGGCGGCGGGGGACTACGTGAACGTCGAGCTCCTGGGCAACCCCCAGCAGGCGATGATGGGCAACGTCGTCCAGAACAAGTTCCTCAACATCATCGACTATCCGGCGGCGGCGGCGATCTCGTTCACTCTGATGGTGGCCATCGTCATCCTGGTGCTGGTGTACGTCAGGTCGGTCGGCACCGAGGACCTGGTGGCATGAGACGCTCCAGATCCGGCTGGGTGCTCCCCGCCTACATGTGGCTGGTGCTCATCTACCTGTTCCTCCCCGTGTTCGTGGTCATCGCCTTCTCGTTCAACGACATCAATCGCGGGTTCAACGTGGTGTGGCAGGGCTTCACCATTCGCCACTGGTTGGACCCGTTCCGGGTGCCCGACATCGTCGAGTCGCTGGGAACCAGTCTCGTGATCGCCTTCCTCTCCGCCGCTGTGGCCACCGTGCTGGGGACCTTGATCGCCCTGGCCCTGGTGCGCTATAGGTTCCGAGGCCGTTCCACCACCAACGTGTTCCTCTTCCTGCCCATGGCGACACCCGAGGTGGTCCTCGGGTCCTCCCTCCTTGCCTTGTTCATCACCCTCCGTGTGGCCACCGGGTTCTGGACGATCGTGATCGCCCACATCCTGTTCAACATCTCCTATGCGGTGGTCACCGTGAGGGCCCGGATCACCGGGTTCGACCGTCATCTCGAGGAAGCGGCCATGGATCTCTACAGCGACGAGTGGAACACCTTCCGACGGGTGACCTTGCCCATGATCCTCCCCGGGGTCCTCGCCGCCTTCATGCTGGGCTTCGCCCTGTCCTTCGATGACTTCATCATCACCAACTTCAACTCGGGGACGGTGCAGACCTGGCCGATGTACGTCTGGGGAGCCTCGCGACGGGGGATCCCGCCCCAGGTCAACGTGTGGGCCACCGCCATCTTCATCCTGACCACGGTGGCCATGTTCGTAAACCTCCGCATCCAGGGGCGGAGGGCGGCCCGGAGCGCCGACGTCTAGCCGCCCGCGGTAGTAGGCGGTGCGGTGGTCGGTGGTGGCGAGGTCGTCGGCGGCGCCTGATACTCACCGAGGACGATGGTGACCGTGGTCCCCTTGGGCACCGTGTTCCCCGCCGCAGGTACCTGACTCACCACGATCCCGTCCTGGGCCGGGTCTGCCACTGGTTGACGGGAGTTGGAGACATTGGGGACCAGACCGAGGTCGGTGAGGGCGTTGCGGGCCTGGTTCTCGGTCAGCCCGGTCAGGGTGGGCACCTGGACAGGGGCGGGGCCGTCAGAAACCACCACGAGCACGGTGTCTCCGACCACCGCCTCGGTCCCCGCCTCGGGATCGGTGCGTATCACCTCGCCGACGGGCACCGTCTCGGAGTGCTCCTCGTTGACCCGGGGTCGTAGCCCCAGGTCGAGAAGCTCGTTGGTGGCCTCGAGTTGGCTGGCCCCGACCACGTCGGGCACAACGACGATCTCCGGGCCCGAGGACACCACCAGGTTCACCGGCGCCCCATTGCCCACCTGGACCCCGGGGAGAGGGGACTGGTCGAGGACGACCTCGATCTCGGCGTCGGGGTCGGCCCGCTGGGTGATCACGCCGACAGTCAAACCGACCTCCTCCAAGGCGTCCCTGGCCTCATCGAGTGTGAGACCGACCAGAGGGGGGACCGCCACCTCGGCCGGACCGGATGACACGTAGACGTCGACGATCGACCCGACGTCGGCTTCCTCGTCTGCCGCCGGGTCGGTGCGGAGGACCAGACCGGCCTCCACCAGCTCGTTGGTCTCCGGGATCGGGTTGGCGAGGAAACCCTCGGCTTGGATGATCTGTATCGCCAGCTCTTGGTTCATCCCGGTGACATCGGGCACCAGGGCAGTCTCGGCCTCTGGGCCGGCGGCATAGCGGAACAGGAAGAAGAGGAGGATCCCCAGGGCGACGAGGAGCCCGAATGCGGTGATGATGAAGGGGATCTGGGAGGGCGGCTCCTCCTCGATCTGCCGGTAGACCTCGTCGGGGGGGACCGTCGCCGGGGGCACCGAGCCCATGACCCGGGTGACCTCGGCGCCGCCGACCAGCGCCGGCAGGGGGGCCACCGCCACCGGGTTGCCGGCCAGCACCGAGAGGAGGTCCTGACGCATCTCCTCGGCCGACTGGTATCTGGCTCCCGGATCCTTGCGCAGGGCCTTGGCCACAACCATGTCGAGCTCCGGGGTGACGTCGGGGTTGAGCGAGGACGGTGGTGACGCTTCCGAGGAGACGTGTTGGAACGCCACCGCCATCGGGCTGTCCCCCATGAAGGGGGGTCTACCGGTGAGCATCTCGTAAAGGACTACCCCGAGCGCATATACGTCACTGCGGGCGTCGGCGTTGGCCCCCTGGGCCTGCTCCGGGCTGAAGTAGGTGGCGGTCCCGATGACCGCACCTGTCTTGGTCAGCTCCTGGCTGTCGTCCCAGGCCCGGGCGATACCGAAGTCGGTCACCTTCACGGTGCCGTCCTTGGCGAGCAGGATGTTCCCCGGTTTGACGTCCCGGTGCACAAGGCCGGCGGCGTGGGCCACCGACAGCGCCGCCGCGGTCTCGGCTGCGATCTCGGTGGCGCGTCGGGGGAGGAGGGCCCCCTCCGACCTGAGCACGTCGCGGAGCGACCTGCCGTCGACCAGCTCCATAACGATGAAGTACGTGCCCTGGGCCTGGCCCCAGTCGTAGATGCCGACGATGTTGGGGTGGCTCAGGTTGGCCGCCGCCTGGGCCTCCCTGCGGAAACGCTTTACGAACGCCTCGTCCGATGAGTACTGGGAGTGGAGGACCTTTATGGCGACGGTCCTGTTGAGCAGGGTGTCCTGGCCCTGGTAGACGTCGGCCATCCCGCCCCGGGCGAGATGGGACGCCACCTCATAACGCTCGTTGAGGGCTGTGGGGGTCTGCATGCCGGCCACGGGGATTGTAGGAACCGTCCCTTTCCAACTCGTCAACGGCCGACGAGCCAGCTCTCGATGACGCGGGAGGCGATGGGTGCGGCCAGGGAGCCGCCCGAGGCGTCACCGGAGGCCGCGTTTCCCTCGATGAGGACGGCGATTGCGATGGTCGGGGAGTCGACCGGGGCGAACCCGATGAACCATGGGTTGGAGAACCCGGCCTGACCGGTGGCGGTCCCCGTCTTCCCGGCTACCCGGATCCCGGGCACCGCAGCTCCCCGCCCCGTGCCTTCTGTAACCACACGCTCCATCATCTCGGTGAGGGTGGCCGCGGTCGCCGAGGACATGGCCCTGCCCAGCTCGGCGATCTCATGGGTCTCCAGCGTCTCACCGTCGACGTCGAAGACCCGATCCACGAGATACGGGGTGACGGAGACACCACCGTTGGCCACAGCTGCAGCGATCATCGCCATGTGCAACGGCGTGGCCCGGGTGTCGCGTTCCCCGATGCCGCTCTGGGCCAGTGCGGCGTCGTCCCGGCTCAGCTCGTCGGTCAGCCAGACCGCCCGGGGGATGTCCCATGGGTAGTCGAGGTCACGATTCCAACCCAGGGCCTCCGCGGTGATCCCGATGTCCTCCGCGCCGACCCTTATGGTCAGGGCGGCGAACACCGTGTTGCAGCTGCGGACGAAGCCCTGGAGCATGGTGGTGGTGACCCCGTCGTTGCAGGGCTCACCCGTGGCGTTGGAGATGGTGGCCGTCGAGCCGGGAAGGGCGAACTCGACCGGGTCGTCGAAGGTGGTACCCGGCTCGGCAATCCCGGTGTCGAGGGCGGCGGCGCTGACCACCGTCTTGAAGGTCGACCCCGGGGCGAAGATCTCCTGGGTGGCCCTGTCGATGAGGGGCCGACCCGGATCGGTGACCAGGTCCTCCCAGTTGGCCACGGTCTCGGCGCCGAGGAGGAGAGTGGGCTCGAAGGAGGGCTTGGACACCGAGGCCCGCACCGCACCGGTCCTCGGGTCGATGGCGATTATGGCCCCGGTGTGGTTGCCCAGGGCGTCGAACGCGGCCTGTTGCAGACGGGAGTCGATCGTGATCTCCAGATTTCGTGGTCGGAGGTCACGGCCGAGGATGGCGGAGATCATGTCGCTTATCGTCAAGTCCCTGCGGGAGCGGAGATCGGTGGTGTAGGCCCGCTCCAGGGCCGACTCCCCGACGAGATGGGACGAGTAGCCGACGACGTGGGCATAGACGTCACCCTCGGGGTACACCCGGACGAAGTCCCTGCTCCCCTCCTCCTCGACCGACCGGGCGACCACCACCCCATCGGAGGTGACGATCAGTCCCCGCTCCTTGCCCCGCTCGGTCAACGCCGGCCGGGCGTTGCGGGGGTCGTTCTTCAGCTCGTCGGCCCTCACCACTTGGAACCAGGTGACGGCGACGAGGAGGGCGCCCATGGCGACGTAGATCCCCACGGCGAGACGACGTATCGGCCCGTTCACCCGGCCTCCTCGTGGCTGATCCGGAGCAGCAGGGCGACTAGCACCAGATTGCCGACCAGCGCCGACCCCCCGTAGGACATGAAGGGGAGGGTGATCCCGGTGAGGGGGACGAGGCGGAGTATCCCCCCGACGATGAGGAACACCTGCACCCCGAAGACGAGGGTTAGACCGGCCGCCAGGAGCTTGCGGAACGTGGAGCGGCTGCGGAAGGCGATGCCGATGCCCACCGCCACGAGAAGCGAGTAGAGGGCGATCACGGCGACGGAGGCCGCAAATCCGAGCTCCTCTCCGACCGCGGCGAATATGAAATCGGTGGCGGCGTTTGGGATCAGGTCGGGACGGCCCAGACCCGGGCCGGCACCGGAGAGACTCCCCGACCCTAGGGCGAAGAGACCCTGGGCGATCTGATATCCCTCATCGGCGAAGTGGTCGAAGGGGGCCAGCCATCCGATCACCCTCCGTTGCACGTGGTCGAACGCCTGATATGCCGTGAACCCGGCGAGCAGGGCGAGAACCGCCCCACTCACCAGATAACCGGAGGCCCCGGTGGCCGCGTAGAGGAGGAGTACGAAACCGGCGAAGAGGAGGAGGGAGGCCCCGAGGTCCCTCTGCCAGACCAGGATGAGGACGCTGGCTCCCCAGGCGAGGAGCAAGGGGATCAACTGGCGGGGCTCGGGGAACCGGAAGGGCCCGACACGACGGTGCGCCTCGCGGAGGGCCTTCTGATGGTCGGCCAGATAGGCCGCCATGAACACCACCAGACCCAGCTTGGCCAGCTCTCCTGGCTGGAAGCCGACGTTGATGAAGCCGAGGTCGATGGTCACCCAGAGACGGGAGCCGTTGACCTCCATCCCCCGTATCGGAAACCCCCAGTCCGAGGGGAGGTTGGGGGCGACGAGGAGGGTCACCGACACCAGGAGGATCAGATTCCGATAGCGGCGGAGGACCGAGGTGCCCCGGGAAGCCAGCAGCCAGAGGACCACCGAGGCCAGGGCGGCCCCGATGAGGAGCCACCAGCGCTGCAACCCGGCCCGAATCGGGTCGAGCCGGAAGATCTCGAGGAACCCGATGGCGGTGACGGCCACCACCGAAGGCAGGAGCAGCGGGGTGGCCTTGGGCGCCCATATATGGACCGCGGTCGCCACTGTCCCGAAGGCGATGAGGAACACCAGGAAGGTCAGACCGACCTGTACGTCGATCCCGCCCCCGTTGGCGAAGTTGACCAGACTCACACCGAAGGCGGCCAGCCCGGAGGCGGTGACGAGGGTGGTCCATTCCGCCCGACGGGTCATGTCACTCGAGCACGTCGATGACGATCACCGAGACGTTGTCGACACCACCGGCGGAGTTGGCCAGCTCGATGAGGCCCCAAGTGGCCTCGTCCGGCGTGGGGTTGAGCAGGGTCTCGGCGATGGCGTCGTCATCGACCATCTCGGTGAGACCATCCGAGCAGAGGAGGATCCGGTCCCCCGGGCTCAACTCCACTTCGGTGACGTCGACGTCGATGAAGCGGGTGAGGCCGAGGGTGCGGGTCAGCATGTGACGCTGAGGGTGGTTGGTCGCCTCCTCGGGGGCGATCTTCCCCAGGGCGACGTACTCGGCGGCCA
>JAKEHF010000043.1 GCA_022615295.1 Actinomycetota bacterium
CGTCCACGAGACGCGACCCCTGGCCGCTGATCCTCGGCATCCTCGGTGGCGTCCTCCTCGGCACCGGAGTCACGTTCGCCATACTCGGGTTCGTCGGGGTCTTCGAAGAGCCGACGCCGCCGACGCTCCCCCCGGCTCCCCTGCTGACGGCGCCACCGCCCACGGGACCCCCTCCCACTTTGGGCGACACGGTGACCGTCGCCGCCATCGCCGAGCGTGTGATCCCCTCCACCGTGTTTATCGAGACCTCGGGCTTTCTCACCGGGGCCAGCGGAAGCGGTGTCGTGTATGGGACGGAGGGCCACATTGTGACCAACAACCATGTGGTCGAGGGGGCGAGCACCATCTCGGTGGTCTTCGCCGACGGTGCCCGATACCCGGTCCAACTCGTGGGGACCGATCCCCTCACCGACCTCGCCGTGCTCCGGGTGGAACGTGAGGACCTGACCCCGATCGACATCGGCTCCTCCACCTATCTGGCCATCGGTGAGCCCGCCATCGCCGCGGGGAGCCCACTGGGTCTCGACGGTGGGCCGACTGTGACAGCGGGGATCGTCAGTGCGCTCAATCGCAGTCTCGAGGTGAGCGGTGGAGACCCGCTCTACGGTCTGGTTCAGACCGACGCCCCCATCGCCCCCGGCTCAAGCGGCGGGGCCCTGGTCGACGCCCGGGGGCGTCTCATCGGCATCACCACCGCGATCGCGGTCTCGGACGTCGGCGCCGAGGGCCTCGGCTTCGCCGTTCCCGTCGACATCGTGGTCGGGGTTGTCGACGACCTGATCCGGGACGGCAGGGTGGCCCATGCGCGACTCGGGATTGAAGGGACAACCGCCTGGGCCGACCGGGGAGACGCCGAGTACCCGGCGGGGGTTGGGATCAGCGGGATCCCGGCCGATTCCGCCTATGAGACGTCCGGTGGTCAGGTGAACGACGTGATCGTCGAGATCGCCGGCATACCGGTGAACACCCTCGACGACCTCCTTGCGGTGCTCCGTCGGCTTCGTGCCGGTCAAACCGTCCCGATCAGGATCCTGAGGGTCGAAGACGAGGTGACCCTCGACGTCGTCCTCGGACAACTCGACCGATGAGCGACGACCTCTTCTCGAGGCTCTTCGAGCTGTTCGACCAGCCGGGCCCGGTGAACTGGAAGCTAGCCGCCGAGGTGGCGCGGCATCTCGCCGGCGACCCCCAGCCCGTAGAGCCATGGATCGCCGAGGAGTTCCGCGACCTGGCCAGGCTCGCCGAGTTCCACCTGGAGAAGGTGGCCCCGTTCCGGGTTGAGCCGGCCAGCGACGTGATACCTCTCGACCAGCGGGGATGGGCGGAGCGCAACCTCGAGTCATACGGCTCCCTGGTAGAGCCGTTCGCCACTTCGATCGGCGTCGAGGGCCCGACTGCGCAGCTCTTCGCCCAGATGGCGCCGATAATCATCGGGCTCCAGGCCGGCTCACTGGTCGGCTCGCTCTCGACGTGGGCCATGGCCGGGTTCGACAGCGGTCTACCCCCCGACCACCCGGGGCCGATGACCGTGATCGTCCCCAACGTCGACGACATGAGCCCCGAAGAGTTCGATCGCCGCGAGGTCCGACTGTGGGTGGTAGCCAACGAGGCCTCATTCCGCTCCATCTGCGCAGTGCCCTGGGTCCCCGACCATCTCGCAGTGCTCGTCGCCGATTACGCCGCCGCCACCCACATCGACCCCACCAGGCTCAGCTCCCTCATGGCGGGCGGAGCCGACCCCGCCCTCCTGGAGAGCGCCATCGAGGAGGCGGGGGGCATCACGAGTCTGATCGGCGGGGACGAGGCCGAGGCTCCGAGGGCCGAGCTGGAGGCGTTCCTCGGCGCGCTCACCGGCGCCGCTCGTCTTCTGGCTCGACGGGCCATCTCCGGGGTCGCTCCCCGCTTCGACCTCATCTCGGAGGAGCGGGACCGGGCTCGCAGCGAGACCATCGGCGGCTTCCCCACCATCAGTGTCGGGCCCGTGCCCCCGGAGGCGACCCGTCTCGGAGACGTCTTCAACCAGGAGGTGGAACGTCGTTACGGCGACGATGCCTTGGCCACCCTATGGTCCGACCCCACCCGCATGCCAAACGCCGCCGAGCTCCGCGACCCCACCTCATGGGCCGCCCGGGTCCTCCTCGACGGCTGGACGTAACGGCGCATGGCAACCTCAGGTAATACGGCCCCCCAGAGGGGACATAACTCAAAGCAGAAAGGCCGATCATGTCACTAGAAGTGGGAACCTCGGCACCGGACTTCACTCTGCGCAACCAGCGGCGGGAGAAGATCTCACTCGAGGACCTCAAAGGGGAGCGCTCGGTGATCGTCTTCATCCCCTACGCCTTCACCAGCACCTGTCAGGGCGAGCTCTGTGAGATCCGGGACAATCTGCACCGGTTCAACGACGCCGGGGTCCGGGTGGTGGCGATCACCTGCAACACGCTCCACTCCAACGGGGTGTGGGCCGAGCAGCAGGGTTACACCTTCGACATCCTCAGCGACTTCTGGCCCCATGGCGCCGTCGCCAGGGCCTTCGACTCCTTCGACGAGACATTCGGCTATGCCAAACGGACCACCTACTTCCTCGACGACCAGGCTGTGATCACCGACGTCGTCAAGTCCGACGAGCTCGGCGTGGCCAGACCCTTCGGCGAGTACGAGCGAATCCTTTCCTGAGAGGAAACGCCCCCTGTGGGGGGCCGTACTACCTGAGGTTGCCTGTCTCGGCCCGGCCAATCAGCCGAAGAGGGTCCGCCAGATCCGTCGGAACAGACCGGGGTCGGTTGGTTCGGGGAGGGAGGCGAGGACCGACTCGTGGAGGTCGGGAGGGAGATCCCCCACCAGGGCCATGCCCCGGCCATCGGACTCCCAGACGTATATCACCTGGCCGGCGGTGAACACCCTCCGATAGCTGTGGTCGTCGAACTCGACCCGTACCGCATCGTCGAGCTCGATGCGACGAGGGGTCTCGAATGCGGCGAACGAGAAAAACCCGTCCGAGTAGTAGGCGAACTTGAACCCGTCGTCCTCCTCGTAGAGGTCGAGACGGGTGAAGCCGGTCACTTCCTCGGGGAACACGCTGCCGGTGCCGGCCACCGCGGCCAGGGTGTCGAGCGGCGCCGCCTTGGCCGGGAGCTCCGGGTCGACCGGGTCAAAAGAGACGAAACGCCGATCACAGTATGTGTCGCCCGAGGCGTCGTAGGTGACCACACGCACCAGGGCTCCGGTCTCGGAGTCGAAGACGAGCTCGGCTCGGAGCACACCGTCCCTCTCCAGCCGGTAGGCCATCGCCTCCCGGCCCATGAACCCGACCTCGCCGAGATCCTCGACGTCGTACACCGGCACAACCGAGTCCGAAGACCCGCCGACCGTGGCCTGCGTCACCACACCGTCCTGTCCGTGCAGCTCCCATCCCCCGGCGCCGACGGCCAGCTCGGTCTCGGCATCTCCGGTCACCCGGATCTCGGCACCGGACTGCTCGATGCGGATCAGGGCGTCACGGATCCCGTCCGGGGTGGTGCAAGTGGTCAACTGCTCCGCGGTGTAACCGGCCTCGCGTCCCCGGTCCAGGAGCTCGTCGAGCTCGGTGGCCGAGGCCACCCCTGGGACGATGAAAAAGACCACCACCAATGGGAGGACCCGCCTCATTCCTCGACGACCCCTTCGTAGTCGGGGAGGACCACCTTGGCCGGCCCGAATGCGGGATCCAGTGAGACCCTTGCCCCGAAACGACTGCTCAGCTCGTCGATGCTCACTGTCGACGGCTCAGGTGTGAACATCGCGGCGACGGCGATGACGAGAACCACCACTGCGGCCACCGCCCCGGCCATCACCCCGCGATGTCTGCGCAACGGGGCCACATGACCCTCGGCGGCGGGCACCAGGCCCACAGGTACTTCGAGGACCGGCAGCGAGCGCACCGCGGCCCGCACCCGTTGGACGTCCACCATCTCGGCGGCGCATCTACCGCACGTGGAGATGTGTCTGGTGAGGGTCGCCCCTTCGTCCGGTGAGAGCTCGCCGTCGAGATAGGCGCTTAGCAACTCGGAGGGATGGCTCACTCGAGCAACCCCCTCAGCATCCTGCGGCCCCTGTGGATCCGGCTCCGCACCGTCCCGATGGGGACGGCGACGGCAGAGGCGATCTCCTCATAGGAGAGACCCACGACGTCACAGAGGACCACCGCTTCCCGGAACTCGAGAGGCAGGTCGAGCAGGGCTTTCTGGATGTCGTCACCGAGAGTGATCCGGTCGTACTCGATGTCGGCGCCTGCGCTGGATGCCGTCTCCAACCGGTCCACCTCGTCGGGTATCGGGCTGATGGGACGTCGGTTGCGCTTACGGATCTCGTCGAGGAAGGCATTGCGGGTGATCCGCCACAACCAGCCCTCGAAGCTCCCCGGCTGGTAGTCGGCGAGACCTTTGCGCACCCGGAGGAGGACCTCCTGGACGAGGTCGTGGGCGTCGTCGGGGTTCCCGGTGAGGCGGTAGGCGAAGTTGTAGATCTTCCGTCCGTGGACACGGGCAACCTCTTCCCATGTGAGTGGTATGGACTCCACCGAGCCCTACTCCATGAACGGCGCCACCGCGGA
>JAKEHF010000044.1 GCA_022615295.1 Actinomycetota bacterium
AGGTATCCGGAGTTGATTGGCGAGACCCAGGATCCCCCGACGCTGGCGTCGTAGTAGAAGCGGGCGTCAGCGTTGAGGTAAGCGGGATCTAGTTGAAATGGCCCTCGACACCTTCGGTGGTCACGGTCCAGGTGCCGGCGGAGCGGATCAGTTGGGCGAGGTCGCCTTCGCCCTTCTTGGACTTGGCCTCGGCGATCTGACGGTTCAGCTCGGCGTCGTAGGGGGGCCGGCTCACGTTGCGGAACACACCCAGCGGGGTCGGGCCATAGGGGCCGTGGGAGAGACGGGAAAGGGCGAAGGCCACCGAGGGGTCGGGGCGGGTCTCGTCGTGGACCAGGATCGCCTTGGGGTCGACGGTGGAGGAGTCGACGACCGTGGCGTGACCGTCCCGCATCACCACCGCCTTGGCCCCCTCGTCGAAGACGATCGGCTTGCCGTGCTCCAGGTCGATGCGGTTGTGGACCCGCTCCTCCTTACCCGTCAGCTGGATGAACGCCTTGTCGTTGAACACGTTGCAGTTCTGGTAGATCTCGATGAAGGCGGCGCCCTCGTGGGCATAGGCCTTCTCCAGGATCCCCTGGGTGTGGGGTCGGTCCATGTCGAGGGTGCGGGCGACGAAGGTGGCCTCGGCCCCCAGTGCCAGCGACACCGGGTTGAAGGGGTAGTCGATCGACCCGTACGGCGTCGACTTGGTGGTCTTGCCCACCTCGGACGTCGGCGAGTACTGGCCTTTGGTCAGCCCGTAGATCTGGTTGTTGAACAACAGGATCTTCATGTTGACGTTGCGGCGGAGGGCATGGATCAGGTGGTTGCCGCCGATGGAGAGACCGTCACCGTCACCGGTGACCACCCAGATGGAGAGGTCGGGTCGGGTGGAGGCGAGACCGGTGGCGATGGCCGGGGCCCGACCGTGGATCGAGTGCATTCCATAGGTGTTCATGTAGTAGGGGAAGCGCGAGGCGCACCCGATGCCCGAGACGAATACGAACTCCTCCCGGGGACGCCCCAGAGCGGCGAGGAACTGCTGCACCGAGGCGAGGATGGTGTAATCCCCGCACCCGGGGCACCAGCGGACCTCCTGATCGGTCTGAAAGTCGGCTCTCGAGTAGGACAGAGTGGTCACTTGATCATCTCCAGGATCTTGGCGGTTATCTCCGACACCTTGAACGGCTCACCGGCCACCTTGTTAAGACCGGTGGCGTCGACGAGGTACTCGGCCCTGATCACCTTGAGCAGTTGGCCGGTGTTCATCTCGGGGATGAGGACCCTGTCGAACGATCTGATCACGTCGCCCAGGTTCCGGGGGAGCGGGTTGAGATAGCGGAGGTGGGCTGTGGCCACCTTCTTGCCCTCGAGGCGGACCCGACGGGCCGCGGCCCGGTTGGCCCCAAAGGTGGAGCCCCATCCCAGCACCAGTATGTCGGCGTCCTCGTCACCCTGGACCTCGACCAGCGGTATGTCATTGGCGATGTTGGCCACCTTCCACGCCCGTGTGTCGGTCATCAGCTGATGGTTGGCCGGGTCGTAGGAGACGTTCCCCGAGATCGCCTCCTTCTCCAGACCACCGATCCGATGCTCGAGACCGGGGGTTCCCGGCACCGCCCAGGGTCGGGCGAAGGTGTGGATGTCCCTCATGTAGGGGAGGAACCTCCCATCGGGGCCGTTGGGATACTTGACGAACTCGACCTTGAAGTCGGGGATTGAGTCCAGGTCGGGCAGCAGCCAGGGCTCCGACCCGTTGGCGACGTAGTTGTCGGAGAGCAGCAGCACCGGGGTCATGTAGGTCACGGCGATCCGAGCCGCCTCGATGGCCATGGCAAAGGCATCAGAAGGCGAGGCAGGTGCCAGTACCGGGAGCGGTGACTCGCCGTGACGCCCGTACAGGGCGAAGAGGAGGTCTGATTGCTCAGGCTTGGTGGGCAGACCGGTCGAGGGCCCGCCTCTCTGGACGTTGATGACGATCAGAGGCAGCTCCAGCATGAAGGCCAGCGAGATCCCCTCGCTCTTCAGAGCGATGCCCGGGCCCGACGACCCGGTCACCGCTAGGGCCCCGCCGAAAGCGGCGCCGATGGCGCTGCCCACCCCGGCGATCTCGTCCTCGGCCTGGAAGGTCCGTACCCCGAAGTTCTTGTATCGGGCCAGCTCGTGGAGGATGTCCGAAGCCGGGGTGATCGGGTAGGTGCCGTAGAAGAGTGGCAAACCGGACTTCTGGGCGGCGGCTATCAGGCCCCAGGCGAGGGCGGTGTTGCCGGTGACGTTGGTGTAGGTCCCCGGTGTCAGGGCGGCCGGCTTCACCTCGAAGGTGACCCGTGTCGCCTCCATCGTCTCGCCGAGGTTGTATCCCGCCTTGAAGGCGGCGACGTTGGCCGCGGCCACCTCGGGGAGTCGGGCGAACTTCTGATTCACCCAGTCGATGGTGGGCTCGGTCGGGCGGTGGAAGAGCCAGGCCATCAGCCCCAGGGCAAGGAAGTTCTTGGACCTGAGGACCTCTCGGCCGCTGACTCCGGTGTCCTTGACGGCGAGCTTGGTCAGCTCGTCCATGGGGACCTTGATCACCCGGACTCCCTCGAGCGAGCCGTCCTCGAGGGGGTCTGTCTCATATCCCGCCTTGGCCAGGTTGCGCTCGTCGAAGGTGTCGGTGTTGACGATGAGGGTGCCGCCCGGTCTCAGGTCTTTGAGGTTCTTCTTGAGGGCGGCCGGGTTCATCGCCACCAGGCAGTCGGGGGCATCACCGGCGGTGAGGATGTCGAAATCAGCGATCTGCACCTGGAAGCTGGACACCCCGGGGAGGGTTCCCGCCGGTGCCCGTATCTCGGCCGGGAAGCTGGGCAGGGTGGCCAGGTCGTTGCCGAACAACGCCGAAGCGTCGGTGAACCGGCTCCCCGCCAATTGCATGCCGTCGCCGGAGTCCCCGGCGAATCTGATGACCAAACGGTCGAATGTCTCGGAACTGTTGGTAGAGGGCTCTTCCGTGGCGATCTTCTCAGCCACCTTGTTTCACTTCCTTGTCATCACGGCCACATGGCCGCGCTCTGATGCGATCAATGAATTGTATCCCCGGCGCGCCACTGAGATTTCGACTCCGCCGGCATGAAACTCGAAACTCCGGCGCCCACCAGGTGACGCGCGAACCCGAGGAGCAACGGCTCGGAACCCATCGGCCCGATGGCCTGAAGGGAGAGGGGCGGGGCCCCGGTCCCGGCGAGGGGCATGGCGATCGCCGGGTGGAGGGTGTGGTTGACCACTGCCGAGAAGTATGAGAGGACCGATCGGTAGTGACGGTCGCCGATCATCTCCTCGCCGATCACCTTGGAGCGCACTGGCACCGTTGGGGTGACGAGAAGATCTAGCCCGTCGAGGGCCTCCCCGATCAGCGACCGCATCCTCCTCTGCCAGTCCCGACCGGCCCGGATCTGGGTGTCGGTCGCCGCCTCCGCCTCGTCGAGACGCCGGGTGACGTCGTCGCCGTAGAGCTCGCCCCTGGAGCGGAACTCGCGATGCACCTCCCTCACCTCCTCGGCTATGGCCCAGATCAGCTCGGGTGAAGGGCCAAAGCCGGGTACTGCCACCGGCTCTACCTGATGACCGCGCTCTCTGAGCATCGCCACGGTCCTCTCGAAGGTCCGGCGGACCTCATCCGCCATCGGGGCGTCGTCGACCCAGGGTTGGGGGACACCGATACGCAGACGTTCCACCACCGGCTCCGCCGTTCCGTCACCCGACATCACCCGGTAGGCGACGGCGAGATGCTCGACGTCGTCGGCCAGCGGACCCACGGTGTCTATGGAAGGGACGAGGGGAAATACCCCGTCGAGCGGGATCCGGCCATGGGTGACCTTGAGCCCGAAGACGCCGCACAGACCCGCCGGGACCCGCACCGAGCCACCGGTGTCGGTGCCGACGGCGATCGGGGTGAGACCGGTGGCCACCGCCACCGCCGAGCCGCCGGAGGATCCGCCCGGTGAGGTGTCTGGGTCCCAGGGGTTGCGGATGACCCCCCAATGCGGGTTCTCCGAGGAGAATCCGAAGGCCCACTCGTGGAGACCGGCCCTGCCCATGATGACCGCTCCTTGTGTGACGAGACGCTGGACGCAAGGGGCAGTGGTCTCGGCCTGCTTCCGGTAGAACGCCGAGCCGCAGGTGGTGATCTGACCCTCCTGGTCGATCAGGTCTTTGATCGCCACCGGAATGTCACCGAGGGCACCACCGCGGACCGGCTCGGGGAGTTCGGCCGGGAGCGACGTGAACAGGTTGTAAGCCTCCTGCGCCTCGATAGCCCGGGTGAGCAGGTACTCCTGGTCAGGGCTCGTAGGTGATGCCTCCACTGGCGGGCACGAGCGACACCCAGATCTTTCCCGGGGGAACCATCAACCGTTGGCCGCCTGCGCGGGTGAGGGTGAACCAGACAGTCTCGTCAGCACGCTCCCAGGACCCCTCGACCACCTTTCCTTCGGCGAAGACGTAGGCGAAACCGGAGCCCACTGTCTGCGAGCTGGGGAGACCGCCGCCGCCCCATCCCGGCGGTGGCATTGCCGTGTACTGGTCGACGTAGAGAACCATGAGGATCGGGATGCCGATCCGTGTCTCGTTGCCTTCCTGGTCGACCGCTATCGACTCCTCGCCATAGGCGGTGCGGAGCCACATCCCGGTGCCGGGGTCCCAGTCCCAACGGGTCTGGTTCCCGCCAAAGCGCATGGTGACGCTGGAGACCGGGGTGGCGTCGGCCGGCATCGGTCCGAACGTCCACAGCGATCCCGCCGGCGGTTCGTCGGGGTGGCCACGACTGTCAGCCACGTTACGCAGCTCGATGGTGTTGACGTAGAGGTTGTGGGGGGCGAAGCGACCCGAGATGCGGAAAGTCGCGGGCTGTCCCACCTCACCGATGAGATGGATGCCGTTCTGGACGGCCACCGCCGCCACCCACTCCTGTGAGCCCGACCTGGCGTATGTCGGCTGGTTGAGCGCCATCAACAGAGTGGTGTCGGTGGGCCTCGCCGACCGCATCGGGCCCAGATACTCCGCATCCGACTCCTGCCACAGCGTGAGATACCTGGTGACCCCTTCGACGAGCATCTCGATCACCATGTCCGCCTGGTCGATCCCCGACTGGGGGTTGGCCCGGGGGTGGTTGTCGATCTTGACGGCGAGCAGTCTTCGGCCGAGGAGGGCAGGGTCGTCGACGGAGAGACCAGTCACCGGCGAGAGGGTGCTCGGGGCGGTGGTCGTAGTCGTCTGGAGGGTCGTGGTCGTCGTCGTGGTGGTCGTGGTGGCCACCGTCGTCGTGGTGGGGACCGCTGCGACAGAACAAGCGGTGAGGAGAAGGCCGAGCGCGACCACCTTTGAGGGTGTGGTGGGCATCGGGGCGACTATAAGCCCGCCCCGCGCTTAAACCAGTCAGCCCGTCCCGCGGACGAGAACCCCGCCGGTGACCTCGAGATGGGGCAGGGCGGTCTCCGGCTGGTCGACCGAGATGGCCAGCTCGATGCCGTCGGCGTTCGACTTGAGGACGTAGAGGGCCTCGATGTTGATGCCGGCGTCGGCGATGGAGCGGGTGAGACGGGCCAGCTCGCCTGGGCGATGGGGGAGCCGCGCGGTGAGCACCGTGCGCTCCTCGTTGTGGAGCGCGGCCTCTTCGAGGACCCGGCGCGTGGTGGGGGCATCGTCCACGATGAGGCGGACTGTCCCCTCACCGTTGCGCCCGTAGGCGGTGAGAGCTTCGATGTTCACACCGAACGCCGCCAGGGCCTCGGTCAGGGCCGCCAGACGGCCCGGCCGGTTCTCCATCGAGACGACGAACTCTGTCATCCCATCCGACTCTACGCACTCGTCACGTTTCGTGCTCGGGCTCGACCCTTCCCCGACGCGAGAGATAGGCGTGCCAGATGAGACGGGCCGCCGCGGCCCTCAGTGGTCGCCACGGCTCGGCCAGGATGGTGAGCTCATCGTCGTCAGGGACCTCGTCGAGACCGAGGGTCTCCGCCATCCCCACCTGTAGTGCCCGGTCTCCCAGAGGGAAGACGTCGGGGTGGCGGAGAGCCGAGAGCAGATAGACGTCGGCGGTCCAGTGCCCAACGCCCCTCAGGGCGAGCAGCGTTGCCCGGGCCTGGTCGTGACCTGAATCCATGAGCAGCTCGAGGTCGAGCTCTCCGGCGGCGACCAGCTCCGCAAGACCGAGGATGTATCCAGTCTTCTGTCTGGTGACCCCGCATGCCCTGACCCCGCCCTCCCCGAGGGCGAGGATGGTCTCGGGAGTGACCCCGCCCGTGGCCTCCTCGAGACGTCGGAAGACCGCCGCCCCAGACTCCAGTGACACCTGCTGCTCGAGGACGAGAAGGACCATGGTGGGAAAGCCGGGCGGCCTCGACCAGAACAGCGGCATCCCGTGGGTCTCGATGACCGTGGCCAACGCCGTCTCCTCGGACGCCAGCAGCGCACAGGCCTCGGTGAACGCCTGGTCGTCGAGCCGGTCGATCACGGTCCACATGCTGGCGAGGGAGACCGGTCCGAAACGCGAGGAGTCGACACCGTGGTCGTGATCCGAGACCGCCCAGGCGAGATCGTGGGACAAGGGCATCGGCGGGGCGGCCCGACGTTTCACCAGCCAGAAGTCGTCATGACCCGGGTGCGGGAAGACTACGAGCTGCCCCACTTCGGGTACACGGCTGTCGGTGGCGACGATCTCCTCACCGGGGGAAAGTGTGGGTCGCATCGAGTCCTCGGCCACACGGAACCTTCTCAGGGTCATTCCGACGGGGAGTATGGTCAGCGGGCAAGACGATCGAAGGAGACCATCCGATGCGTCAGGTGACCATCGCCCATGCCCACTGCGACCTCTACTGCGGGGTGTACGACCCCGCCCAGGCCAAGATCGAGGCCATGTCGGTGCTCAAGATCGCCCAGAAGTACCACGAGTCGAGCGACGAGGTGTTCCGCACCCGTGCCCTGCAGCTCAAGGAGGAGAGGGCCGAGGACGTCAAGCACCACCTCATGGTGCTCTGGTCGGACTTCTTCACCGCCGACCACCGCAAGGAGTTCCCCAACCTGGACGACCTCTTCTGGCGGGCCATCCATCAGGCTGGTGACGCCAAGAAGTCGGTCGACCCCGCCGAGGGCCAGAAGCTGATCGACCTCATCGACGAGATCTCCGACATCTTCTGGAAGACCGAGAAAGCTAAGGGGATGGGGGTCTACCCCCCCTCCTGACCCTTACCTCAGGTAATACGGCACCCCTACGGGTACCTAACTCGCACAAGAAAGGCGGGCCCTCGGTCTAACGAGGCTGAGGCTCAGACTCTGGGGCGGGCGCCTTCTAGACCCGGTCGGCGTAGTCCTTGGGGGCAGGAAGAAACTTGGAGGTGACCCGGTCCTTGAGACGGCTCGCCGCGGGGACGTCCTTGGAGAGAAGTGCCAGACCGGCGGCGAGGGTCACGAGACCCGGGCCGGGCAGGACCAGCATCGCGGTGCCGGTGAGGACGAGCGTGCTCCCGGCGACGATCCTGAACACACGGGCCATGTCTTGAACCTATCGGACTTTCGTTTCTATGGGATGAGAGGGATGTTGCCCATTCGACGTATCCCGAGTCGGGATGGTTTCAGGGATGACCCGATTCAGGACAGATAGTCCTCGTCGAGTTTGACGTAGAGGGGGGCGATCTCGCCGAGCGGTGTCCCCCCGGCCACACCAGAGGTCGCCCACCCCTTCAGCTCACCACCCAACCCGAGCATCTCGCCGACAGTGATGGCGCTGCGGGGGAGATAGGGAGCCAGCGCCACCCGTATCCCTGCGATCGCTTGGATCGCCGCCCAGAGGATCGTCCCCGCTCGCTCGGGGTCGACCTTGACCACACGCCATGGCTCGGTGGCGTTGAGATAGGCGTTGACCTCGGCGGCCGCCTCCATGGCAGAGCGCAGGCCGGCCCTGAGCTCGACGCTCTCGATGTTCTTGGCCACTTCGTCGAGGGTCGTCTCCGCCAGCGCCACGATCTTCTCGTCGCCGGGCTCGAGCTCACCGGGTTCGGGCACCCGGCCCCCGAAGTGCTGGTCGCTCATCGTCAGCACCCGATTGACCAGGTTCCCCCAGGTGGCGACTAGCTCCTCATTGACCCGTCGGATGATCTCGTCGTCGCTCAGGTCGGTGTCCTGCTGCTCGGGGAGCACCGATGCGATGGCATAGCGGAGGGCGTCCGGTTGGAGACGCTCGGCGTACCAGCCGATCGACTGGCCCACCCCTTTCGACTTCGATGCCTTCTCGCCCTTGAAGGTGATGTACTGGTTGGCGGGCACGTCGGTGGGAAGGTTGAGACCGCCGTAGCCCATCAGCATCGCCGGCCAGATGACGGTGTGGAAGGGGATGTTGTCCTTCCCGATGAAGTAGTAGGACTCGGCTTCGGGGTCCTCCCACCACTGGCGCCACGCTTCGGGGTCGTCGGTCGTCTTCGCCCACTCGATGGCCGCGGAGAGATAGCCGATCACCGCGTCGAACCAGACGTAGATCCTCTTGCCGGGGCCGAGGTCGTCCACCGGGAGCTCGACGCCCCACTCGATGTCCCGGGTGATGGCTCGTGCCGGGATGTCCTCGAGCATGCCGAGGGCCCAGTTGCGAACGTGGCGTCGCCACCTCGTCTGCGGCTCGATCCACGCCCGGAGACGGTCGGCGAACAAAGGGAGTTTGAGGAAGTAGTGCTCCGTCTCCCGACGCTCCGGGGTGGCCCCGGTGAGCCGTGACCTCGGTTGGATCAGGTCCGTGGGATCGAGTGTCCTACCACAGTTGTCACACTGGTCGCCACGTGCCGCGGTGTATCCGCAGTGGGGGCAGGTGCCCTCGACGTAGCGATCGGGCAGGAAGCGCTCGGCCTCGGGGTCGTAGAACTGCTCGGACTTGCCCTTTTCCAAGAAGCCCTTCTCGAGGAGTCTGAGAAAGAAGTCCTGGGTGACCTGATGGTGGTTCTGGGTCATCGTCGTGGTGAACAGGTCGAAGGTGATACCCAGCGATTCCCAGTAACCGATGATCTCGGGGTGATACTTCTCCACGACCTCCTTGGGGGCGACCCCTAGCTGTTCGGCCTTGACGGTGATGGGCGTCCCGTTGGCGTCCGAACCGGAGACCATGAGGACTTGGTCCCCGGCCAGACGGTGATACCTGGCGAAGATGTCCGCCGGGAGATAGGCCCCCCCGAGATGGCCTAGATGGAGGGGGCCCGAGGCGTACGGCCAGGCGACGGCGACCAGGATGTGACGATTCATCGGTTGCGAGGGTAATTGCCGCTTTCTGGAGCGACTTAGGTACCCCAGGGGGTGCCGTATTACCTGAGGTAAGCGTCAGACGACCTCGGGGACCGGGATCGGTTTCCCGGCCCTTTCGGCGAGGATCACGCCGCCGACGATCAGGACGGCGCCAGAGATGATGGCGGGGGTGAGGGTCTCGCCGAGAAAGATCACCGCCAGGGCGACGGCCAGCACGGGGACGGTGTAGCCGGTGAGACCGAGACGCCACGCCGGGTTGATGGCGGCGGCGATGATGAACGTGGCGAAGGGGAGGGCGGTCCCGGCAACCCCTAGCACCACCAGCCAGCCGAGACTTCCCCCGTCCACGGTCGAGGGGCGGAAGTCGAAGAAGATCGGGACGAAGACGAAGAGGACGACGGTGCACGCCAGGAACTGGGGCAGCACCAGCTCCTCACTGGGCACGTCGAGGGCGTAGCGACGGGTCAGGGCCCTGCCGATCCCGGCAAGGGTCACCCCGGTCAGGCTGAAGGTGACCCCACGCCATAGGTTCCCCACCCCTTCAACCGTCTCCCCGCCGACCCCGACCAGTAGGCCGGTTCCCGCCAGGGCGATGAGGAGCCCGGGCAGTGAGCGCTTCTGGAACTTCTCGTCCTCGAGGATGAAATGGGCGGCGATCACCGTGGTGATGGGGATGAGGGCGATCAACAAGCCGCCGAGACTCACCGGCAGGTCCTCGAGTGCCCTGGTCATGACCATGTTGGGCAGGGCCATGGCAGCGACGCCAAGGTTCGCCCCCCGTGCCCAGGCTCGCTGCGATCTGGTCCAGAAGCGCCGGGTGGCCAGGGCGATGAGGAGGAGGGTGACCAGACCGATGGCCGTCCGTATAGGCACCAGGGTCACGGTGTCGACACCGCGGGCGAGGATCACCTTGTTGACCACGACGGACACGGCCCAGCCCACGGTGGCGGCGATGAGCGGAGTCCATGGGTTCACGCCGGCCCAAGGTAGCTCGCATGTAAATGAACAGCGCCGAGGTGCCGATAACCTCGTCACTATGCGTCATCGTCTCGCCGTCATCGCCGCCGTCGCCCTGGTCGCTGCGGCGTGCAACCCCGCCCCCGAAACCCAGACCACCGAAGCGCCGGCAACCGCGGCGCCCCCCGAGGCGGTGCTGCTCAGCTACACCCTGGAGCCGGGTACGAGCTTCCAGTACGAGGTGACCCTCGACCAGAGCTTCGACGTGGACACCACCGGTGACCCGTCGGCCTTCGGCGACGAGGAGGTCCCCGGCGAGATGTCCATTCAAATGACCGGAGTCACGCTGTTCACCCACACCGTGAACGAAGGGCCCACCCCGGGTACCTATGAGCTGACCATCACCGGGGACTTCACGGACCTGGAGTTCTCGGGCACCATCGACGGCGAGCCCGTCGACTCGGCCGAGATCCCCGACCTGGGGGCGATCGAGCCGGTCGACGTGACGGTGATCGTGGACGAGCAGGGGAATGTCGTCTCCGGCGAGGGCGCCGGTCTGGAGGACCTGCTCGGTGGTGGAGCCCTCGGGGGCCTGGGAGGTCTCGAGAGTTTCGGCGAAGGGATGGACCTGGGAAGGTTCGTGGGCCCGCCGCTCAGCGACGGCGAGGTAACCGTCGGCGACACGTGGACCGAGGAGATCGTGGTCCCCTCGTTCACGGGTGAAGGATCCATGGGGTCGACCGTGGTCGAGAGCACCGTGACCGGCACCGACACCATCGACGGGGTAGAGGTCTTCGTGATCGACACCACTATCAGCGTCCCCGAGATCGCATTCGATCTCGCCGAGATGCTCCTCGGGATGTTCGAGGCGTTCCTCCCCGAGGACGCCACCGACGAGGAGCTCGCCGAGCTGGAGATGCTCCAGGATCAGCTCCGCTTCCAATTCACGATGGACCCGTCCGTCAGCCACAGCACCACGTGGTTCGATCACGAGGCGGGGCTGGCGAGACGCTCGGACTACGCCGGTGACCAGGTGTTGGCCATGGACATCAACGTCCCGGACGAGGAGACCGGGGAGATGATCGAGTTCGGCCTTTCGATGACGGTGTCCCAGAGCATCGGGTATCGCCTGGTCGACTCGGCCAGCGCCTGAGCCGCACCGCGTAGCATCAGGCCAGTGACCCTCGCCACAGCCCACGCCTCCGTGCTCCCCGACCGGGTCACCACGGCGACGCTGCGGAGCTTCCTCCGCTCGGTGCCCTCGGTCGACGAGGTGGGTGCCGCGGAGAGGGTGGCCGCCTTGTCGACGCGGTCGATCAAACGGGAGTCGAAACGTGCGGCCCTCGACCTCATGATCCGGATGATGGACCTGACCACCCTCGAGGGTAAGGACACGCCGGGGAGGATCGCCCAGCTCGCTGCGAAAGCCATAAGACCCGACCCCACACAGCCTTCCATCCCCTCGGTGGCCGCGGTATGCGTCTACCCGAACATGGTCCCCTACGCCGTCGGCGCCACCGAAGGCAGCGGCGTCCGGGTAGCCAGTGTCGCCACCTACTTCCCGTCCGGCTTGGCCGACATCCGACTCAAGCTCGAGGAGGCCAAGATGGTCGTCGCCGCCGGTGCCGACGAGGTGGACATGGTCATCGACCGGGGAGCTTTCCTGGCCGGCGACTACTTCCGGGTGTTCGATGAGGTGCGACGGGTCAAGGAGGCCTGTGGCGACGCCCACCTCAAGGTGATCCTGGAGACAGGGGAGCTCGCCACACTCGACAACGTACGACGAGCTTCCCTCCTCGCCATGGCGGCCGGAGCCGACTTCATCAAGACCTCGACCGGGAAGGTGACCCCGGCAGCGACACTCCCGGTGACGCTGGTGATGCTGGAGGCGATCCGTGACTTCTTCGACGCCACCGGCGTCATGGTCGGGATGAAGCCGGCCGGCGGGATCAGGACGTCCAAGGAGGCGATGAGATACCTGGTGGTCCTCAACGAGACCCTCGGCGAGCCGTGGATGACCCCCGACAGGTTCCGTTTCGGCGCCTCGTCCCTGCTCAACGATGTCCTGATGCAGATCAGATGGCTCGAAACGGGTCGTTACGCCTCGCCCGACTACTTCACCAAGGACTGACTGGTGTCAAGGAGTCTCCCCACCACGAGCCATCGGCCGCTCCTCTGGGAGTACGCGCGGTCGACGGAGTCGACCGAAATCGTCGACATAGAGGAGAGCTACGGGCTCTTCATCGACGGTGAGTTCCGCAAGCCCAAATCGGGGAGGACCTTCCCCACGATCAACCCGGCCACCGAGGAGCGGCTCTCGACGGTGGCCGAGGCCGGAGAGGCCGACATCGACGACGCGGTTGCCGCCGCCCGGGCGGCTTTCGACGGGGTCTGGGGCTCGATGAGCGGCGCCGAGCGGGCCAAGCATCTCTTCCGCCTCGCCCGCATGGTCCAGGAGCGGTCCCGGGAGCTTGCCGTCCTCGAGACCCTCGACGGCGGCAAGCCCATCAAGGAGTCCCGCGACGTGGACATACCCCTGGTGGCTGCCCACTTCTTCTATCACGCCGGCTGGGCCGACAAGCTCGACTACCTCTTCCCTGGGATGCGACCCCGGGCCCTCGGCGTGGCCGGCCAAGTCATACCGTGGAACTTCCCCCTGCTCATGCTGGCCTGGAAGGTGGCCCCCGCAATGGCAGCCGGCAACACGGTGGTGCTCAAGCCGGCAGAGACCACTCCGCTGACCGCTCTCGCCTTCGCCTCGATCGCGGTCGAGGCCGGGCTGCCCCCCGGGGTGCTCAACGTCGTCACCGGGGCCGGGGCCACGGGGGCGGCGGTCGTCGGACACCCCGACGTCGACAAGGTGGCCTTCACCGGGTCGACGGCGGTGGGCAAGGTGATCCAGGACCGTCTGGCGGGGAGCGGAAAGAGGCTGACCCTGGAGCTCGGGGGCAAGGCGGCCCACGTCATCTTCGAGGACGCCCCGATCGATCAGGCAATCGAGGGCGTGATCAACGGCATCTTCTTCAACCAGGGCCACGTCTGCTGCGCCGGGTCGCGTCTGCTGGTCGAGGAGAGCATCCACGATCGGTTCGTCGACAAGCTGAAGCGCCGTCTCTCCACGTTGCGGGTGGGCGACCCGATGGACAAGAACACAGACGTCGGCGCCATCAACAGCAGGGAGCAGCTCGAGAAGATAACCGAGCTGGTCGACTCCGGCGTCAGCGAGGGCGCCGAGATGTTCCAGCCCGACTGCGCCCTGCCGGAGAGGGGCTTCTTCTTCCGGCCGACCCTGTTCACCGGGGTCTCCCAGTCGCATCGGATCGCCCAGGAGGAGATATTCGGCCCGGTGCTCGCGATCCTCACTTTCCGCACCCCCGAAGAGGCGGTGGAGAAGGCCAACAACACCCCCTATGGGCTATCGGCGGGGGTTTGGACCACCAAGGGGTCGAGGATCCTGTGGATGGCGGACCGGATGAAGGCCGGGGTGGTATGGGCCAACACCTACAACAAGTTCGACCCGACCTCCCCCTTCGGGGGGTACAAGGAGTCGGGGTTCGGTCGTGAGGGGGGTCGTCACGGGCTGCTGGGCTATCTCGACTGGAGCGAAGGGTGAGCCGTCTCGACGTCAAGAAGACCTACAAGCTTTACGTAGGCGGGAAATTCCCCCGATCCGAGTCGGGGAGGTCCTACCCGGCGGTGGGCGGTGACGGGGAGGTCCTCGCCCGCATGGCCCGGGCCAGCCGCAAGGACCTGCGTGACGCGGTGCGGGTTGCCAGGTCGGCGCTCGACGGATGGGCCGGGGCCACCGGCTACAACCGGGGCCAGGTCCTCTATCGGGTGGCGGAGACCCTCGAGGACCGGAAAGACACCTTCGTGGAGCAGCTCACGATGACCGGGGCCAACCGTCAGGCAGCCCGCCGCGAAGTGGCGGCCGGCATCGACCGGATGGTGTGGTATGCCGGGTGGGCCGACAAGTTCGTCCAGATCCTCGGGAATCTCAACCCGGTGGCGGGGCCCTTCTTCAACATCTCTGTACCGGAGCCGACCGGGGTCGTGGGGATCGTCGCCCCCGAGGCCCCGGCGTTGCTCGGTCTGATCTCCCGTCTCGCTCCGGTGCTGGTCCCCGGGAACACGACGGTGGTCCTTGCGTCGGAGCGTCACCCGATGCCGGCGATCACCCTGGCCGAGGCCCTCCACAGCTCCGATGTCCCACCCGGGGTGGTGAACATCCTCACCGGTCGCAAGGACGAGCTGATCGGTGTCCTCGCCGACCACATGGACGTCAACGCCGTCGACGCCGGCGGCGCCGCCGGTGACCAGCTCACCCGGATCCAACAGGGAGCCGTCCACAACGTGAAACGGGTGGTGACCATGAACGGGCCGACGCAGAGCCCCTATCTGATCGCAGCCTTCACCGAGACCAAGACGGTCTGGCACCCCAAGGGTCTGTGACGGACAGACCGGCGAACCCAGGGTCCCCACCGTCGCTGAGCGGGGCTGTGAACCCAGGGTTCAGGGTTCTTTGGGCGGGGTGTCCCAGTCCTGGACGTCTTTTCCCTCCTCTCTGGCGAGGATGTCGACCGCGGCCACCGCTCCGGCTCCGGCGGAGATGATGGCCTGGCTCCGGGTCGGGCGCACCGAGCGGCCCACCACATACACCCGGTCCAGCTTGGAACGATAGGCGGAGTCGACGGGGACCCCGGCGCCCTCGGTGTCCACCAGACCCAGGGAGGCGGCGAGGACCGGGTTCTTCCCCTCGGTGAGTATCAGGTAGTCGGCGTGGTCCATACCACCTTCGGTGGTCACCGTGATCCCGTTGTCGACGCCCACCGAGGTCACCTCGTCCTCCACGATTCTGGCCCCAAAACCGGTCACCTGCTCACGGGCGATCCGCTGGAACTCCGTCCCGGCTATCTCGGGCAGACCGAGATAGTTGTAGACGTGGGCGTAGTGCATTGCCGTCTTGTCCTGGCCGTAGACGGTGACGTCGTGACCGTTCTTGGCCAGGAACAGGGCGGCCGAGAGACCGCCGGGCCCGTCGCCGACGATGACCACCTTCGCCATGGCTCCTCCTTTCCTAGCTTGGCTCCCTCAACAGGTGGCGGGCACGGGCTATGCCCGACGATGATGAGGACCCATGATCCGTACCCTCCCCGTGGAGGTCCTCCTCGACCTGAGGGCCACCCTGCGCCCTCTTCACGGCTTCATCACCACGGACGGATGGTGGCTGCCTGCGAGGACTCCCTCGGGCCCTGGGACCCTCCATGTGACCCGGGAATCCGGAGGAATACATGGTGAGGCGTGGGGCTCGGGCGCCGACTGGCTCCTGGAGAGACTGGGAGCTCTGTGCGGCCTCGAGGACGACCCCACCGCCTTCCAGCCAGGGCCCGGCATCGTAGCCCGGCTCCACCACGACCACCCCGGGCTTCGCTTCGCCGCCACCGGTCTCGTCTTCGACGCTCTCCTCACCGCGGTCTGTGCCCAGAAGGTCACCGGGACCGAGGCCGCGGCGGCGAGCCGCGGTTTGCGCCGCCGGTTCTCAGAGGCGGCTCCCGGGCCGCGCCGGCTCCTCCTCCCCCCCGACCCGGCGCTGCTCGCAGCCGCGCCGTACGAGGACTATCACGTGGCGCACATAGAACGGAGACGGGCCCTGGTGATCCGAGGTCTTGCCGCCCGGGCGAGGCAGATCGAGGCCCTCTCAGACCTCCCAGTGAAGGAAGCGGTCGAGATACTCGGCGCCCTCCCCGGCGTCGGCGCATGGACCGTGGCCAAGACCATCGAGGTCTCCCATGGCGACGCCGACCAGGTTGCGGTAGGGGACTTTCACCTCAAGAACCTCGTGGTCCACCATCTCACCGGCAGGGATCGTGGCAGCGACGAGGAGATGGTGGAGCTGCTCGAGCCCTACCGGCCCCACCGGGGGAGGGTGATCAGACTGCTCCACCTCCTCGGTCATGCTCCGGCTTTCGGTCCCAGGCTCGCCCCGAGGGACATCACCCGTCACTGACGCTCGAGCCAGGTGGCGATGAGCGCGCCGACCACCCCCGGATCGACGAGGTCGAGGTGGCGGGCCCCCTCGACCACCTCGAGGATGGAGTCGGACCCGGAGTCAACGAGGGCCCGGCTGAAATCCGCGCCGAAGGTGTCGTCGACGAGGCCGTCGAGCTCTCCGATCATGATCAGGCTGACCAGACCGGTGTTCTCGTCGGTGAGTCCCTGTGGGTTTCCCGCATCCCAGCTCTCGGGGTCGTCGGCAGGACCGATCCCGAAGAAGGGGACCATGAGGAACCCGAGACGGTATACGTCGTAGGTCCCGGCGATGGCCACGAGCCGGTCGGGAAGACCGGCGCCTTCCACCGGGCAGTCATCGCCATAGCGATCCCCGGTGAGGGCGACCACGGCACCGAGATGGGCGCCGGCGGAATGGCCGATCACCGCCACGGTCCCGTCGGAGTCGGGGTGGGCGGCGGCGTAGCGGACCGCACAGGCGATGTCGTCGAGGGCGGCGGGGAACCCCGGCGCGTCGTCGGAGAGCTGGTAGGCGGCGTTTACCGTGAGGAACCCCTCATCGGTCAGATATCTCGCCAGGGCCCGCATGCTCCCTGGCGACCCTGCCACCCAAGCGCCCCCATGCACCAGCACCACAGCCGGAAACGGGCCGTCACCCTCGGGGACGCCGACCTCGGCGTCGATGGCGGGAAGCTCGGTGGTGGATGTCACCCGCAGGGTGGTCGTGGTGGTCGTGCTGGTGACCATGCTCGCGGTGGTGCTCGTAGCCCCGTCGGTAATGGTCGTGCCACCATCCCCGACGCCCGCGGTGCAACCGGCCACCAGGGCCAGGGCCAAGGCCAGGGTCAGGAGATGAGGGCTGCCGCTTCTCGGTCCAGATGCCATTCCACCTCGGCGTCACCGTCGGCGAGTCTGGAGGCGGGTGTCCTCCCCTCCATGGTCTCCCGCACCGCTTCGGCCTTCTCACCCCCCGTCACCTGCACCACAAGGACCTGCGCCCTCCACAGGAGGGGGAAGGCCGCGGTGATCCGCATCTCGCCGGGCCCGGGATTGTCCACCACCCAGCGCCAGTCCGTCTCGAGCGCCGGTGTCCCCGGGAACAAGGATGCGGTGTGGCCGTCGGCGCCAAGACCGAGATGCACCATGTCCGGCCTGTGATCGTGATGCAAGGAGCGGATGACCGACTCATAGTGGGCGGCGGCGTCGGAGGCCTCGAGGTCCGGGCTCCACGGCGGTCTGTGCAGTCTGGCCTCGACCGGCCCCGCCAGTGTCTCGTCGACCATCTTCCCGTTGGACCTCTCGTTGTCTGGGGGCACCCACCGCTCGTCGGAGAGCCACAGGTCGGTCTGGCCCCAGTCG
>JAKEHF010000222.1 GCA_022615295.1 Actinomycetota bacterium
ATGCGACATCGACCATCGCCAACCCTGGTCCGAAGGCGGGTCCACCACGGTGGCCAACAGCAACCCTCTGTGCCGGCGGGACCACATCCGCAAGCATCACGGATGGAGGACTACCACGCTCCCTGCCGGGACCCGAGTGTGGGTGAGTCCCTTGGGTCGGACCTACCGGATGGAGCGTGACCCGCCCTAGCGGTTGGTGGTCAATCGCCCGTCTCCAACCCGTGACTCTCCAGATAGGTCTTGGCCACTCGTTTTGGCGCCTGGCGGAGCCAGGAGTCGACGATCAGCTCTTCGAGCTCGTCGACGGGGATTCGGTCCAGGACCACCAGGACGATGTCCCACCCATCGAAGTGTGGTGTCGTGAAGTAGATGTCCGAGGGATCGGAGACCAATGCCTCCTTGTCCACCCGATCGGGGACCCATGCAGCCAGGATGTTCCCGGTGGGTGCTCGGTCACCGAGGGCAGCCAGATCCGCCCTCCGTAGGGGTCGTTCCCACACGACCAACTTGTCCTTGATCACCCACTTCAGATGTCGTCCACCGCTCCCCCCCATCTCCCTTACTTCGGGCAGGGCCTCGACGATCCGGCGAACATCATCCCAGTCGGCCATCGGGCGACGAACATAGCCGCTCGGGGCATCCGCCGGGCCCGGGCTTACACTCCCCGACGATGGCCAGGCAATACGACTTCCCACCCCAATTCGGCATCGACCTCTCCAAGAGCTACACGGCGACCCTCGACACCACACATGGTGAGATCGTCATCTCGTTCGACACCGCCCGCTCACCCCAGACGGTCAACAACTTCGTCTTTCTCGCTCGGGAGGGCTTCTACGACGGGGTGGCCTTCCACAGGGTGATCTCCGGCTTCATGATCCAAGGGGGCGACCCGACCGGAACCGGACGGGGCGGGCCGGGTTATCGGTTCCGTGACGAGCTGGACGGCCCGGGCACCTATCGCCGGGGCACAGTGGCCATGGCCAACGCAGGACCCAACACCAACGGCAGCCAGTTCTTCATATGCCACACCGACGTCGGGCTACCTCACAGCTATACGATCTTCGGGGAGGTGGTTACGGGGATGGAGACCGTGGACAGCATCGCCGGGACCTCGACCGACGGTGCCGACCGCCCCCACGAGGACGTGGTGATCAGAACCGTCACGGTCACCGAGAGCTAGTTCAGAAGTCTCGGGTTCTGTGTGTAGGTGCCGCTCACCGCGGCCTCGGCGAGGACATGACCGCTCATCGCCTCCCTGACCTCGGCAGCCGTGAAGGAGCCTTCGACGGGGACGCGATCGATGTCCAACGCGTAGAGGGTGAAGACGTAATGGTGGATGATGCTGTCGTTCCACGGCGGCGCCGGGCCGTCATAGCCTTGGTACTGCCCCGCCATGTCTGGGTCCCCGGCGAACCACCCCGTGAAGTCGTTGAGACCCTCACGACAGCCGTGCGGTCCGACCCCGCCCGGCTTGCCACCGGCGGTCACGCCGGTACAGAACTCCCCCTCCTCGATCTCTCGCAGGTCCCCGGGCAGATCGACCACCACCCAATGGATGAACTCGACCCGAGGCAGTTCCGCAGGGACCTCTCTGTCCTCCTTGTTGACGTCCTCTCCTGAGCTGGGCACGTCGTCGTCGTGGCAGATGAGGGCAAAGGAGCGAGTCCCCTCGGGCGGGTCGGTCCATGCCAAATGGGGATTCAGGTTCTGGGAGAGGATGACATGATCCTCCTCCACGGGTCGGGCGAACGCGTAGCGCGCCGAGATCGCCCCGCCATCCCCGAAGCTTTTGGTGCTGAGTCTCATGACCCCGAACCTAGCGATCCAGCCGCCCCGCGAGTGGTGCCAAACCCTCGGCACGATTCCCATAACTGTCGTACCAGCCCAGATCGAATCGAACCCACAAGCCTCGATGACCCGGGCGATCTCCCGTGTCTCCCGCCAGGTCATCGGTCGCTCCACCTCGGGGAGCTGTATCCCGACCCTTGGCCATGACATGCGGTCCCTCCTGGGTGACAATAGGTGGGTGCACCCTAACGGCGCCCCCCTCAACCAGACCCAGCGTCTTCGAGACCTGGAGCGTCTCGCCACGACGACACACGACGTCCTCGTGGTTGGCGGCGGGGTCAGTGGTGTCGGCGCCGCACTCGACGCCGCCACCAGGGGTCTGACCGTGGGCCTTGTGGAGCAACGGGACTACGCCTCGGGGACCTCGAGCCGCTCCTCAAAGCTCTTCCACGGGGGTCTGCGCTACCTGCAGCGTCTCGAGCTCGGTCTGGTGCGTCAGGCACTAGCCGAGAGAGACCTCATGGCCCGGACCCTGTGCCCACATCTGGTGACCCCGGTGAGCTTCGTATACCCGCTCATCCACCCGTTCTGGGAGAGGTTCTATGTCGGGACGGGGGTGGCCCTGTACGACCTGATGGCCGGATCGAGCCCCCTCCCCCATCATCGCCATCTCGGTCGAAAGACCCTGACAAGCTTGGCCCCGGGTCTTAGGGGTCATCGTGGGGGTGTCCGCTTTTGGGACGCGATGGTCGACGACGCCCGCCACACCCTGATGTTGGCCCGCACCGCCTCCGCCCAAGGTGCGGCGATGGCGACAAGCACCCGGGTCAGGGCCGTCTCCGGACAGCCGGGATGGATGAGCGTCGAGATCGCCGACCTGGAGACAGGGTCGAAGATCGAGGTCAGGACCAGGTCCGTGATCAACGCCACGGGCGTATGGAGCGATGGTGTCCGATCGCTCAATGGCGGCGTCGGACATGGGGTGCGCCCATCGAAAGGGGTGCACCTGGTGGTGCCCCGGGACCGCATCCAATCCGACACCGGTCTGGTTTTGCGCACCGAGGTCAGCCTCCTCCTCGTGATCCCGTTCGGGGATCACTGGATCGTGGGCACAACCGACACCCCCTGGGAGCTGGGCAAGGCCCATCCGGCGGCGAGCCGAAGGGACATCGACTATCTGTTGAGCTGGGTCAACACCGTCCTGGCCACACCCCTCACCCCATCCGACGTCGTGGGGGTCTACGCCGGCCTCCGACCACTTCTCGCCGGTGAGTCCGACGAGACCTCCCGGCTGAGCCGGGAGCACGCCGTCTCCGACGATGGAAAGGGCATGATCAGTCTCGCCGGGGGTAAGTACACCACCTATCGGCTGATGGCCAGGGACGCAGTCGACGCCCTGAGTCGCTATCTGGAACGGCCACTCCCCCGCTCGCTGACCCATCGCATCCCCCTCGCCGGGTCGGGCCCCGTAACCGCGGGCACCCCGGGACGTCTCGTCACCAGGTACGGCACCCACGCCGATGACGTGCTGGGTCTCATCCGGGAGGAGCCGGCTCTAGGCGAGCGGGTGGTCGACGACTCGCCGTATGTCGGCGCCGAGATGGTCTATGCCGCCACCCACGAGGGTGCGCTCCATCTCGATGACTTCTTGGCCCGCCGCACCCGGATGTCGATCGAGACCACACATCGTGGCACCGAGGCGGTCACGGTGGTTGCGGATCTGGTGGGCCCACATCTCGGCTGGGACCCGCCGCGACGTCGTATCGAGATCGACCACTATCTGGCTCGCGTCGCCGCGGAGCGTGACTCACAGACCCGACCCGACGACCGCACCGCCGACGCCGCCCGCATGGGCGCCCCCGATGTCAGGACCGGTGCCGCCGAGTGAGTCTCAATCGACCTCGTCGTCTCGAGGGAGGGCGGCGGGGTGGAAGTCCGAGCCGACGTTCCACAAGATCCACCCGACACCCCGGTCTTCGGCAGCCTGTATCGCCAATCTGATCTGGTCGTCGCTCCACCAGAACCCCTGGAGCCATGGTCGGAGCACCGATCCGGGGTCGATCCGGCCCAGGGCGGCGTCGATGGCGTTGGCCGTCACCTCGTAGGGGTAGTCATTGGGGTCGGGGAAGCCGAGCCAGCCAAGCGAGTAGTGGCTGGGGTAGATCATCGGGCTCAAGGCGTCGAGATGGGCGGACAGCTCCTCGGGCCGCTGACCGAGACCCTGATCGTCATTGGTCGAGACCACGATGGCGAAGATGTCGGCGCTGAGCGAGCACCCCATCGGCTGCACAGCGGCGCGCACCTCTGCGAGAAAGCTCTCGATGGCGGCCACCCTCTCCGTCTCGGGAAGGTCGAGTTGGCCGCTCACGGTGGCGGTGCGACCGGCGGGGAACCGGACATAGTCGAGCTGGACCTCGTCGAAACCGAGGGCACATGCCTCCTTGGCCAGCTCGATGTTGTAGGCCCGAGCTCCAACCGATCTGGGATCGGCCCATGGCCCCGCCAGCTTCTCCTCGGGGTTGGCTACCACCCAGAGGACGTCCTCGAAGACGACGATCCGGGTGATCGTGTAGAGACCGGCCGTCTTGGCCTGGGAGATCCTCCTCACCGGGTCGTACCACGGGTCCACGGCGCCGATCTGATGGGCCAGACCGACCCCCGTCTCATAGAGGACCTGGCCACCCTCCTGCTTGGTGTCGAAGACGAGGGTATTGACCGCGGTGTCGTCGGCGACCATTCGCAGCACCATGAGCGACCTGGAGGAGAAGGGATACCTCTTCCATCCCCATACCTCCGCGGGGCGGATCCCCACCGACCGGGC
>JAKEHF010000223.1 GCA_022615295.1 Actinomycetota bacterium
CGCCTCCGCGGCACTGATACGGCGCGACGATCTCAGGGTCGGACACGCCGCTCATGCCCTGAGCCGGGAGCTGGTGATCGGCGAGCCATGCCCCGTGTGCCGTCATCCCGTGGAGGCAATCCACGAGCCCGGAGAAATCCCCGAGCTGGACAGGGCCGTCTCCGAGGTCGAGGCCGCCATCACCCGGGTCGACGCCGAACAACGAGAGGTGGACTCCGCACGGGCCGCCCTCACCGAGGTCGAGACAACCAGGTCGAATCTGATCTCACGCCGCGAGCAACTCGCCGAGGGCGTCGCCGCGGGACCCGATCTCGATGCCCTCGCCGATATGGAAGAAACGCTGGAGGAGCTGAAGAAGAGACAGACCGCGACACGTGAGGAGCTGGAAAAGACCGAGACCAAGGTCAAGGAAGCCCGCAAGACGGTGGAGGACCTCGCCGGACGCGAGCACTCCATGGGCCGACTCCTCCAGACCGCACTGATCGCCGTAGCCGACCTGGACCCGCCCGTCTCGGAGAGCGACGACGTGGTGGTCCAGTGGAAGGACCTCCTCATCTGGCGGGACGGGGCCATGACGCGGATCGCCGACGAGCAGGAGACGGCCGTCGCCAAGGCCGCCGAGACCCGGAGCCGGCACCAAGGACTCCGTCAGGGGCTGATCGACGAGCTGGCTGGCGCCGGTCTCACCCCTGCCGAACCGTTCGTGGCGACCATCGCCTCCGAGATCGAGAGGGCCCGCAGCACGCTGGCTCTCCAAGAGCGAGTCTTGGAGGAGAGCGCCGTCCTAACCGTCGAGATCGACACCGAGACGTCGAATGCCGCGGTCGCCGCTGGTCTGGCCACCCACCTCCGTGCCGACGGCTTCGAGCGGTGGATGATGGCCGGGGCCCTGCACACCCTCGTGGTCGGGGCCAACGACCTTCTCGCCCAGCTCTCCGACGGGGGATATTCGCTGCACTCCGAGGATGGCACCTTCACCGTCGTCGACCATCGCAACGCCGACGAGCGCCGCTCGGTGTCCACCCTCTCCGGTGGGGAGACCTTTCTGGTCTCGCTGGCCCTGGCCCTCTCCCTAGCCGAGACCCTGGCCTCCGGCGGTGGGGCCAGACTCGACGCCATCATCCTCGACGAGGGCTTTGGCACCCTGGACGACGAGTCCCTCGACACGGTGGCCACGGTCCTCGAGGAGCTCGCCGGTCATGGGTTGATGGTTGGGGTGATCACCCACGTCAAGGAGCTGGCGTCACGGGCTCCCACCCGGTTCGAGGTGACCAGGGGGGCGAGGGGGTCGACGGTGAAGGAGATGGCATGAGATACACCGTGGAGAACTGGGACTCGGACTACGGAGCCCCCACCGACCCTGAGCTCGACGACGCCACCCAGAGCGTCGACGTGACGGTCGAGATGGCGGTCGAGCAGTGGCGGCCGCTGCTGCCCGAGGGTGATGGCGCCCACGAGGTGCTCTTCGTCGACGGGGTGCGCCGGGTCGACGCCAGCCTCTGGATCGAGCAGCCACCCGACTTCCCCGGATTCGCCCTGGCCGCCACCTATGCCGCCGGGGCGGTCCGCTGCAACACCAAGGCGGTGGTGGAGAGCGCCCTGGTGGGGAGGGGTCTGTTCACCTCGGCGCCGGCCGAGGACATCGACACCAGGGTCGGGCTCTACGGGGTCAAGGCGACCAAGGGGAGCACCTCCGAGGAGCTGTGGCTAGGCATCCAGCAACGAATGGGCGACCTCGAGGCGAAGGCGGTCCATGAGGCGGGTGGCGCCGAGGTCGTGATCGTCGACGGGCCCCTCTCCCACGCCCGGGACATCCCAAACGCGGTCGGCTACATCAAGACCCAGAAGGTCCAGTATCTCCCCCTGGAGCTCCGTCCCATCCTCACGGGTCTCCCCACCGGCCATCGCACCCCGCTGTTCCTCACCACCACGTCGTGGAGCCGGTACTCCTGGTATTTGAGGTTGGCGAATCACTCCGGGCCCGCGGGCGGCCTGGTCCGTTGTGAGATCGACGCCGACATGGCCGCCGCCGACGCGGTCCGGGTGGCGAGTCACGTCAGCGCCACGCTGCCCCGTTACGCCTCCGCCAGGCACAAGGACCCTCGGGCCCCGCAGAACCTCTATCCGATCGGCGGGCTAGAGCGCGAGCTGCGGCATCGGCTCGGTGACAAGGAGATTGCGGTGCGGGCTTTGCGCCGGGCCGCGGCCGCCGCCGGCTGATCAGGCGGCGTCGTGACCGCTGGCCACTACGGCGCTCGCTTGTGACGTCGACCCGGCTGTCTCTCGTCTCGAGGCGAGAACGGCCCCGGCGATGACCAGCCCGATCCCGGCGATCGAGAGCGGGCTCACCTGCTCGTCGCGGAAGACCACACCCAGGATGAGGGCGATCACCGGGATCAGATAGGTGACGAAGGCCGACCTGGTGGCGCCGACACGTCTCGTCAGATTGCCGGAGAGGATGAACGCCACCCCGGTCCCCAGGAGGCCGGCGGCCACGGTGGCCAGGAGCGATGGCCAAGAGAACTGCGACCTACCCAGGCCATAGATGCCGAAGGGGATCACCATGAGCAAGCCGGCCCCGAGGATGCGGACCATGACCGGTATGGAGCCGTATCTCTGGGTGAGGGGCACCAGGAGGTTCCAGGTGATCGCATAGAAGATGGCGACGAGGACCATCAGGACCACACCGATGGCCGCCGACGAGCCCTCCCCGGCGGCGGGGGCGGCGATTGCGACGACACCGCTCAGACCCACGACCAAACCGACCATCTGACTGCGTCCGGGGAGCGTTTTGAGGAGCATCGTGGCGAATATCGCGGTGAATATGGGGACGGCGCCGTTCAACATCCCCGCCACCGCCGAGTCGATCCACTGCTGGGCGATCGGGATCATGGTCATCGGCAGACCCACCCAGAGCAGCGCCGCGAGCACCAGACGGGGCCGGTCCTCGGCCTCGACGACCACCG
>JAKEHF010000224.1 GCA_022615295.1 Actinomycetota bacterium
CTCCACCTCCTCGCCATCGCCCATGAGGCCGGTGTCGGCCTGACCCTCGACGACTTCGACCGGATCTCCCGACGGACCCCCCATCTCGGGGACCTCAAGCCCTTCGGCCGCTACCACATGGTCGACCTCGACAGGATCGGCGGCATCCCGGTGATCCTCCGTGCCTTGTGGGACGAGGGTCTGATTGCGGGGGACGCCCTCACCGTGACGGGTCGAACCATGGCCGAAAACCTCGCCGACGTCGTGTTCCCCACCGATCAGGACGTCATCGCCCATCCCTCATCACCACTGGCTCCCGAGGGTGGGATCGCCATCCTCATCGGGAACCTGGCGACGGAGGGCTGTGTGGTCAAGGTTGCCGGTATCGCCTTCGCCACTTTCACAGGTCCGGCACGTGTCTTCGATGGGGAGCAGCTCGCCCTCGAGGCCCTGTTCGCCCATCGGATCAAACCGGGTGACGTGGTGGTGATCCGCACCGAAGGTCCCATGGGCGGACCGGGGATGAGGGAGATGCTCCAGATCACCGCGGCGATCAAGGGCGCCGGTCTGGGCAAGGACGTCGCCCTGATAACCGACGGGCGGTTCTCGGGTGGCACCACCGGGCTCTGCATCGGTCATGTCGCACCCGAGTCGGAGACGGGAGGGGCCCTCGGTCTCGTCGAGGAAGGCGACACCATCAGAGTCGATATCCCGGCCCGGAGCATCGAGCTGCTGGTGGACGAGGCCACCCTCACCGCACGGAGGGCGTCGTGGTCGCCTCGACCCCCCCGCTACCCCACGGGGGCGTTGGCCAAGTACGCCCGTTTGGTCGGGTCGGCGAGCCGGGGTGCCGTCACCGGAGAGCTCTGACCTGGCCGAGGAGCCCCGGGAGGCCAGAGGATTTTGCGGTACCCTCGGCTCAGGAAAGGAGGTGAGTGTGAAACGTGACTACACACGGCTGACCACGCCCCTGGTCCGCGACAACGGAGCACTCCGTCCGGCCACCGCCGCCGAGGCGGCGGCCCGGGTCGCCACGGGCCTGGCCCCGCATCGTGGCGAGGCCTTTGGTCTGCTCAGCTGCTCCAAGGGCACCAACGAGATGAACTACATAGCCCAGAAGTTCGCCCGTGGGGTGATGGGCAGCAACAACGTAGACAGCTGTAACCGCACTTGACACGCTCCTTCGGTCGTCGGTCTGGCGACCGTGTTCGGTGCCGGTGGCGGCACCAGCTCCTATAGGGAGATGGAGGAGACCGACCTCATCATCCTCTGGGGGTCGAATGCTCGCGAGGCGCACCCCATCTTCTTTCATCACGTCCTCAAGGGGATCCACAACGGCGCCCGTCTCTACGTCGTCGACCCCCGACGCACCCCATCCGCACAGTGGGCCGACGTTTGGCTGGGTCTCGACGTCGGCTCCGATATCGCGCTCGCCAACGCCATGGGGAGGGAGATCATCGTCTCCGACCTCCACAACAAGGCCTTCATCGACCATGCGACCAGCGGCTTCGAGGACTACGCGGCCGCCGTCGAGGGCTACACGCTCGCCAGGGGGGAGACGATCACCGGCGTCCCCGCTGAGGCTATTCGGGAGCTGGCACACGCCTATGCCACCGCCCCCACCGCCCAGCTCTGCTGGACGCTGGGCATAACCGAGCATCACGACGCGGTGGACAATGTCCTCTCCCTGGTGAACCTGGCGCTGCTCACGGGTCACGTCGGACGTTATGGGTCCGGTCTGGTCCCGATCCGGGGTCAGAACAACGTGCAGGGGGGTGGGGACATGGGCGCCCTCCCCAACCGGCTCCCCGGTTTCCAGGACGTGGAGAACCCTGACCTCAGGGCCAAGTTCGAGGATGCCTGGGGGGTGACGATCCCCCCGAAGCGTGGTCTCCACATCAGTCTCATGCACGAGGCGATGGACGAGGGGAGGCTTCGTGCGCTCTACGTGGTCGGGGAGAACCCGCTCCAGTCGGAGGCCGACGGGGAGGCCATGCAGCGCCGGCTCGGCGGGCTCGACTTCATGGTGGTCCAGGACATCTTCCTCACCCCCACGGCCGAGCTGGCCGACGTCGTCCTCCCCGCCGCAGGCTGGGCCGAGGTAGAGGGGACGGTGACCTCGAGTGAGCGGAGGGTGCAACGGATGCGCAAGGCGGTGCAGCCGCCCGGTGAGGCCATGGGGGACATCGAGTGGCTGTGCATGGTGGCCCGGGCCATGGGTCATGACTGGCCGACACCCACTGCGGAGGAGGCCTGGGACGAGCTCCGCTCGCTGTCGCCGATGCATGGTGGGATGTCGTACGCCCGGTTGGAGGAGATGGGGGGAATCCAATGGCCCTGTCCAGACGAGAGCCATCCGGGGACCCTCTTTCTCCACGGCCGGCTCTGGGAGGAGGACACGGGGCCCAAAGCGCCGCTCAGCGTGGTCGAGTGGACCGCACCGGTTGACCCCCTCGACGACGACTATCCGATCCGTCTCACCACCGGTCGCCGGCTCGACTCGTTCAATACCGGGGTGCAGACCGGCCGCTATCAGTCACCGAGGAGGATCGCCGGGGTGCTCGACCTGTCCCCCGAGGATGCGGAGAGCCTGGGGGTCGGCGAGGGTGACATGGTGCAGATCGTCTCGCGGCGAGGCCGTGTCACCGCCCCGATCCGTCTCGACCGCTCGCTGCGACCGGGTCTCAGCTTCATGGCGGTGCACTTCCCCGACGACGTCGACGTCAACAGACTCACCATCGACGCCTGGGACCCGAAGTCGGGCACCGCAGAGTTCAAGGCGACAGCGGTCCGGATCGAGCCGGTGCCGAGCTGATGGACATCCGGCTCCTCCTCGACCGGCCCACCGCTGCGGAGCGTGAGGCCGTGGACCGTGTCCTCGGTTCGGCGACCTCGGACTGGGACGGGGGAGGACCCTCCCGGGCCGACGGTCATGTCGCCCGAGGCGGCCGCGCCACCCGCCGCCGGCGCCATCTCCTCCTTCCAGCCCTGCATGCGGTACAGGACGAGTCGGGCTCGATCAGCCGGGGAGCCCTGGGGTACATATGCGAACGGCTCTCGATCCCCCCGGCGGAGGCCTACGGGGTGGCGACTTTCTACGCCTTGTTCGACACCGGGAAGCCCAGGGCACCGGTCATGGTCCACGTCTGTGACGACTTGGTGTGCATGCGTAGGGGAGGCGCCGAGCTCAGGATCCGAATCGAGGAGACCCTAGGTCCGGAGAGGGAAGGCGCAGGGGAGAGAAGCTGGGGCTCGAGCCCCTGTCTCGGCCAGTGCGATCGGGCCCCGGCCGCATTGGTCCACACAGCCGGAACGGGCTATGAGACACTGGCCCCCTACGACGGCGTCACGTCCCAGGTGACAATCGGCCAGGATCGCGGAGAGCTGACGCTTCTCCGCCGTGCGGGTGTGGTCGACCCGGCCAGTCTCGACTCATATCGCGCCGCCGGCGGTTACAGCATGCTCGACAGGGCAATCGGGATCGGGCCGGAGGGGGTAATCGCCTCATTGGAGATCTCCGGTCTGAGGGGCAGGGGTGGCGCCGCCTTCCCGATCGGTGCCAAGTGGCGGGGGGTGGCGGAGGCCATGGGCCCGGACAAGTTCGTGATCGCCAACGCCGATGAGTCGGAGCCGGGCACCTTCAAGGACCGGGTCCTCATGGAGGGCGATCCTTTCGCTCTCATCGAGGCGTTGACCATTGCCGGTTTCGCCACCGGGGCCACCAAGGGCTTCATCTACGTCCGTGGGGAGTACCCGGTGGCCGAGACGCTGCTTGCCGGGGCCGTCGCCCAGGCCTATGAGGCCGGGTTGCTGGGGAGGGACGTGGCCGGCGCCGGTTTCACCTTCGAGTTGGAGCTGCGTCGCGGAGCCGGCGCCTACATCTGTGGTGAGGAGACGGCGCTCTTCGCCTCGATCGAGGGCCACCGGGGGGAGCCGCGTCAGAAGCCGCCTTTCCCAACGGAGTGCGGGCTGTTCGGCAGACCGACCGCGGTGAACAACGTGGAGACCCTGGTGGCGGTGCTCGCCGTCCTCGAGATGGGCGCCGAGACCTTCGCCTCCATCGGCACCGAGAGGTCGAAAGGCCCCAAGCTCTTCTGTGTGTCGGGCGACGTGACCCGACCCGGCGTCTATGAGGTGCCCTTCGGGACGACCCTGCGTCACATGCTCGATCTCGCCGGTGTCGGCGGGTCGGGGAGGGTCGGTGCGGTTCTGGTCGGCGGCGCCGCCGGTGCGTTCGTCGGACCGGAGTCACTGGACATGGAGCTGACCTTCGAGGGCGCCGGCGCCGTCGGGGCCGGTCTTGGGTCGGGCGCGCTGATCGTGTTTGACGACGAGACGGATTTCGGCCCGGTCCTGGCCCGGATCGCCCGTTTCTTCAGGGACGAGTCCTGCGGGCAGTGTGTCCCCTGCCGGATCGGGACCGTGCGTCAGGAGGAGGCTTTGGTGAGGATCGCCACCGGACGCACCATCGGCGGCCTCGAGGAGGAGCGGACCCGTCTCGGCGACCTGGCGCGGGTGATGACCGACGCCTCCATCTGTGGTCTCGGTCAGACGGCGTCGACGGCCATACAGTCGGCGATGAGACTGGGTTTGGCGGGGGCGCCGTGAGCGACCCTTCGGTGACGGTCACGGTGGACGGGAGGGATCTGGAGGTTCCCGCCGGCGTCAGTGTTCTCGACGCCTGCAGGGTCGGCGGTGCCGACATCCCCACGCTCTGTTTTGGGCCCACGATGACCCCCGCCAACGCCTGCCGGGTGTGTGTGGTCGAGGTGGAGGGCTCGCGGACCCTGGTCCCGTCCTGTTCCCGTCGTGTCGAGGAGGGGATGCGGATCGGGACCGAGTCGGACCGGGTTCTCCACAGCAGACGTCTGGTGATGGAATTGCTCGGCTCGGCGTCCGAGCTCGACAGGGCCGGCGGTGATCTGCCGAGATGGATGGAGCTCTCCGGAGCCGATCCGAGCCGCTTCGGCGAGGCGGAGCCGGAGAAGGGCCGTCAGCCGCCCAGTCCGGGTCATGGGCATGAGTCGATCCCTGGCAGGGCGGCGACTGTCTTCGAGCCGGTCAAGGTCGAGGACGAGCTCTATGTCCGGGACTACTCCCGCTGCATCCTCTGCTACCGCTGTGTCGACGCCTGTGGCGTGGAGCACCAGAACACGTTCGCCATAGCGGTGGCCGGCAGAGGCTTCGACGCCCATATCTCCACCGAGTTCGACGTCGCTCTGCCCGACTCGGCGTGTGTCTACTGCGGGAACTGCGTCGCGGTGTGCCCCACCGGGGCCCTGGTGGGCAAGATCGAGTACGACATGCGTGAGGAGGGAGTATGGGACGAGACGCGTCAGGAGGTGACGCGGACCGTGTGCTCCTACTGCGGGGTGGGATGCAATCTCGACCTCCATGTCCAGGAGGGGAGGATCGTCAAGGTGACCTCACCGCACGACCACGAGGTCACTCAGGGCAACCTCTGCATCAAGGGCCGTTTTGGGTGGAGCTATGTGGGCAGTGGGCAGTGACCGATGAGACGGTGCGCACCCGGCCGGTTCTGAGGGTCCGAGAGGGCCCGGAGCGGCTCGACGACCACCTTGTCGTCGAGGAGCCGGTGGAGATACGTCTCGAAGGCACGGCGTTGGCCGTGGTCATGCGGACGCCGGGTCATGATGCCGAGCTGGTCCTGGGATTCGCCATCACCGAGGGCATCGTGGTCGGTCCGGCCGAGGTTGCGGTGGTCGAGGAGCTGGGCGAGGGCCGGGTGAATCTGAGACTTGCTCCGGGGGTGGTCGTCGACCCGGGCCGGTTTCAACGGAATCTCTACGCCACTTCCTCATGTGGGGTTTGTGGCAAGGCTTCGATCGAGGCCCTCCGTGTGGCCGGCGCCAAGCCACCGCCCGGCCCCATCGTCACCCGCGAGGTGTTGGAGACCCTTCCCGGGCGGCTTCTTGCAGAACAAGAGACTTTCCACTCCACTGGTGGCCTCCATGCCGCGGCCGCGTTCGATCCGAGTGGGGCGCTGCTCGTCGTCCGTGAGGACGTGGGCCGTCACAACGCGGTTGACAAGCTGGTCGGCGCCCTTGCCACGGTCAGCTGGCCGCTGCGCGACCTCGGGCTCATGGTCTCGGGCAGGGTGTCGTTCGAGATCGTCCAGAAGGCGGCCGTCGCCGGGATATCGCTGGTGTGTGGGGTATCGGCGGCGTCGAGCTTGGCGGTGGAGCTCGCCGAGGAGATGGGGATGACCGTGATCGGGTTTCTCCGTGATCGGGGTTTCACCTTGTACACGGGGCCGGAGAGGGTTACGGGGATCTGAGGAGGTCGGTCCGGGGCGTGGGGAAGACCGCCCCTATCTAGGTCGTTCCAATCTCACCCGGGAGGTTCCGAGACGGACGATGCGAAGACCCTCGCGATGGACTGCGATGTGATGGTGATACCAGCAGAGGGTCACCAGGTGGATGGCGTCGGTGGCTCCGCCCTGAGACCAGGGCTCCACATGATGGACCTCGAGACGGTATCTCGAGGAGCAGCCGTCGACTACACAGCACATGTCCCGATGGATCACCTGGCGGGCCAGCTTGCGGCTCACTGTGCGGGATCGTCTCCCCAGGTCGAGGAACTTCCCGGTCTCGGTGATGCCGACCACCTCGACGATGGCGTTGCAACTGATGGCTTCTAGGGCACGTGGCCCGATCCTGGGGCCACCAAGCACGGTCACACCGGTCTCACCATTGGTCTCGGCCGCGGTTCGTGCGTCTACCACCACCGTCATGTCGACCGGAGTGGCGGTTGAGTCGGTGGTGGTGTCGTAGAGAGAGTCCTGACAGATCGCCACCAGGGCCAACGCCCGACGCTCCGAAACCGCGTAGGGCACATCGGCTGGCATGACCTCGTCGGCCCGCTGATCTATCGCCTTCTCCACAATCCGGGAGTCCATCCCGACCAGCTCACCCCAC
>JAKEHF010000225.1 GCA_022615295.1 Actinomycetota bacterium
ACGACGCCCGTCACGAGACCCCACCTCTCGAGGCCGCTCTAAAGGGTGACACCAGGTACATCGGGGCCATGGGAAGCCGGCGCACCCACGACCAGAGGGTGGCCAGATTGAAGGGGATGGGCTTCGACGACACCGACATCGCCAGGATCCATTCCCCCATCGGCCTCGACATCGGCGCCGAGACCCCCCAGGAGGTGGCGGTGTCGATACTCGCCGAGATGACCTTGGTCAGATATGGGGCCGGGACCGGTCTCTCACTCCACGGTCGGGAGGGCCGGGTCCACAAACAACGTCCCGACGACCTCTAGGCGTCATTCACCTCGTCACGCCACGCCAACCAGTCGGCTCCCCGGGAGACGTCCCAGTCGGGCCCCTGAAATCCCAGGGTGAACTGAGTGAACCCCTTGTCGTGGAGGGCCGAGGCGTCCTCGCGGAGAAACCGCGCCAGATCGTCCGGCTCGACCCCGAGACCCCACTCGATGTCCCCCGGGTCGCGGCCCTCTTTCTCGCACCAGCCGAGGAGGGCGGTGACGGCGTCGTCGAGCTCGTCGGGGTGGTCGGGAAAGCCGGCGTGCCAGCTATCGGCGTGTCTGGCGACGAGTCTCGTCGTCTTCCGACGCCCACCCCCGGCGACCAGGATCGGGATATCCCGCAGCGACGGCGGGTTGAGTCTGGCCAGCCTGCTCTCGATTCGGGGCAGAGCGGCACCGAGGTCGTCAAGCCTCGACCCGGCGGTACCGAACTCGTAGCCGTACTCGAGATAGTCCCGGCGGAACCATCCCGAGCCGATGCCGAGTATGAGCCGGCCACCCGAGACGTGATCCACGGTCCGTGCCATGTCGGCGAGCAGTTCGGGGTTGCGATAGCTGTTACAGGTGACCAGGGCGCCGATCTCGACCGTCGTGGTGAGCTCGGCCCAGGCGGCGAGCACCGTCCAGCACTCGTAGTGGAGGCCGTCACGGTCCCCGTAGAGGGGGAAGAAGTGGTCCCAGTTGTACACGATGTCGAAACCCATCTCCTCGGCCCGGAGGACCGCCGTTCGCATCGCCTCGTACGTGCCATGTTGGGGATGGAGCTGGGCTGCGATACGCACCGGCCGGTTGCTCATGACCCCGACAACGAAGGGCGGGGGTCTCATCTTCCCCGTAGGCTCGGGGTCCATGCCACTGACCATCGTCGATCACCCACTGGCGGCCGATCTCCTCACCGTGCTCCGCGACAGGACCACGGCGCCGCCGGAGTTCCGTCAGACCGCCGAGCGTCTCGGCTATCTCCTGGTGGCCGAGGCGATGTCCGACATGTCGAGCGACACGTTGGACATCACGACGCCCCTGGAGACGACCGTGGGGACACGGCTCCATCGCCCGGTCGTGGCCGTCGCCGTGCTCCGCGCCGGTCTCGGGCTCCTCCACTCGGTGCTGACTCTCGTGCCCGACGCCGCGATCGGTTTCGCCGGGGTGCAAAGGGACGAGACGACGGCCCAGCCCATCGAGTACTACACGAAGTTCCCGACGCTCGAGCAGGCGAGGGTGCTCATCCTCGAGCCGATGCTGGCCACCGGTGGGTCATTGTCGTGGGCGACGAGCAAGGTCAAGGAGAACGGGGCCCGGGACATAACTGCGGTGTGCGTGGTGGTGGCGCCTGAGGGCCTAAGGAGAATGGAGGAGGACCATCCCGATGTCAGGATCGTCTCCGCCACCCTCGACCGGGGCCTCAATTCCAACTTCTACATCATGCCGGGTCTCGGCGACATGGGAGACCGTCTCTTCGGCACCCTGTGACCGTCTTCGAGGATGCGGTCATCGAAGTCATCACCGGTCTCGCAGCCGGCGAGGTGATCACCTACGGCGAGGTCGCCGCGGAGGCCGGTCACCCCGGGGCCGCCCGGGCGGTCGGGACCCTGCTCGCCAGGGTCGACGCCGACCTCCCCTGGTGGCGGGTCGTCGGCGCCGGCGGGCATCTCCGTAGCCCCAACCCAGGGCTGCAGGGCCGGCTGCTGATGGAGGAGGGACTCGCGGTGGTCTCGGGCAGGGTCGTCTTGGCGCAGGATCGGACCTAGCCCCGGCAGGGTCGAGCTCAACCACGATGGAAGGAACCGGCCGGCCTTTGCCGGCGTCCAACCGGCATGAGAGTTGTCGGACTTATGGGCCTTGCGGTCGTCATCGCCGCCTGCACCACCGCCCCCTCCGCCGAGCCCCCCGTGGTCAACGTGAGCACCGGGGAGCAGACGACCGGGATATCGGTGACCGGATCAGGGGAGGTGACCGGGACACCGGACACCCTCACGGTCGACCTGGGGGTCTCGGTCCTAGGCGACACCGTCTCCGAGGCGGCGGCCACCGCCGCCGGACATGCCGAGGCGGTGATCGCCGCCCTCACTGACGGTGGGGTCGACCGGGCCGACATAACCACGACCAACTACACCATCAGCCCCGAGTACGACTGGCGGGGCAACGAGCAGCGTCTCCTGGGCTACAGGGTGATGAACACGGTCCAGGCAACCATCCGCGACATCGCAGCCGCCGGGTCGATACTCGACGGGGCCGTCGCCGCCGGCGGTGACGCCACCCAGGTCCACGGGATCGTCTTCGAGATCGAGGAGGACTCCGAGATGCTGGTCAACGCCCGAGAGGCAGCATGGAACGATGCCCTGGCCAAGGCCCGCCAGCTCGCCGACCTCTCCGGCCAGACCCTGGGTCTTGCGGTCTCGATCACCGAGACGGTGTCCACGCCCCCGATCATCTGGGACAGGGCGCTCGTCGCAGAGGACACCGGCACCCCGATCGAGCCGGGGACCTCCGCGGTCACCGTGGTTCTCCAGGTCCAGTTCGCCCTGGGCGCCTGAGGGGGTCCGGCGGCCGATAGCTTGTCGCCCGATGGCCTACACCTGTGTCGAGATGATCGAGACCAAACGGGACGGCAGGAAGCTGACCCCGGAGTCGATCGAGTGGCTCCTCACCGCCTATACCAGGGACGAGGTACCCGACTATCAGATGTCGGCGCTGGCGATGGCGATCGTCTTCAACGGTCTCGACCCAGAGGAGCTGGCGGCCTGGACCGAGGCGATGCTCAACTCCGGCGACGTGATGGACTTCTCCGGCCTCCCCGCTCCGAAGATCGACAAGCACTCGACCGGCGGCGTCGGTGACAAGGTCTCCATCCCGCTGGCACCCCTGGCGGCCGTTTGCGGGGTGGCCGTGCCGATGATGTCCGGCAGGGGCCTCGGCCACACCGGGGGCACCCTCGACAAGCTGGAGTCGATCCCAGGTTTCACCACCCGTCTCGACCCGGTCCGGTTCCGGGAGATCCTCTTCGACCACGGTGTGGTCCTCGCCGGACAGTCGGAGACCATCGCCCCCGCCGACCGCAAGCTGTACGCATTGCGTGACGCCACAGGGACCGTGCCCTCGATACCCCTCATCGCCAGCTCGATCATGTCGAAGAAGCTGGCCGAGGGTCTGGACGGACTGGTCCTCGACGTCAAGACCGGGTCGGGCGCCTTCATGAAGGACATAGAGAGGTCCCGGGAGCTGGCCCGAACGATGGTCGGGATCGGCACCGCTCACGGAGTGGAGACCGTGGCTCTGGTCACCTCGATGGAGCAACCCCTGGGCCGGGAGGTGGGGAATGCCAGCGAGATCATGGAGTCCGTCGCCGTGTTGCGCGGCGAAGGTCCCCCCGACCTCGTCGAGCTCACGCTGGCGCTGGGAGAGGTGATGCTGGAGTTGGGGGGCATCGACGCCGGCGCTGATCGTCTCCGCAGCGCCATCGAGGACGGCTCGGGCCTCGAGAAGCTGGTCGAGGTGGCGGAGGCCCATGGTGGCGACCCATCAGTGCTGCGTGACCCTGACCTCCTCCCCAGAGCCCCCAACGAGGACGTGATGTCAGCGGCACAGTCCGGTTACGTCACCCGATGCGACGCCCTAGTCGTGGGGAGCGTGGCGACCCGGCTCGGAGCGGGAAGGGAGCGCAAGGAAGACGAGATCGACCCCGGTGTGGGGATCACCCTCGAGGCCAAGATCGGCGACGAGGTGACCAAGGGATCGGTCCTCGCCAGGGTCCGATACCGGGACGAGAGCGTCTGGGAGTCACACAAGGACCATCTCGCCACCGCTTGGGAGATCGGGCCCGCACCGGTGGCCCCGCCAACGCTCGTGGTCGAGCGGATTCCCTGAGACATTGGGCCGTCGTTAGCATCGCCCGCTGTCCCTACCCTCAGGAGTGACCTGGCATGAACGTGGTCGTCTGCGTCAAGCAGATACCCGACCCGGCTACCCCGTACCAGCTCGAAGAAGGCACCGGCTGGCTGGTCAGACCCGCCGAGCAGATCCTCGACGACACCGACCGCTACGGCGTCGAGATGGGTCTTCAAGTCGCCCAAGCCGGCGAGGGCACCGTGACCCTGGTGAGCATGGGCCCGGTAGGGAACGCTCAGGGGATCAGACAGGCCCTGGCCATGGGCGCCGACAGGGCGTTTCTGGTCGACGACCCCTCGCTGCGTGGCGCCGACGCCCTGACCACGGCGCGGGTGCTCGCCGCCGTCATCACCCGGGTGGGGTTCGATCTGGTGATCACCGGCACCGAGTCGACGGACGGCTACTCCGGCGTGGTTCCCCAGATGATCGCCGGTCTTCTAGGGGTCCCTGCCCTCACCTACGCCACGAAGGTGGAGATCGACGGGGGGTCGTTGCGCATCAACCGGCAGACCGCCGCCGGCTACGACGTTGTCACCTCACCGTTGCCTGCGGTGGTCTCGGTCACCGCCGGCGTGGTCGAGCCGCGTTATCCCACCTTCAAGGGAATCATGGAGGCCAAGAAGAAGCCTGTCGAGACCTACGACATCTCCAGCCTCGGTGTCGACATCGGTCACGACCAGGTTCTCACCTCGATCACCCCGGCGCCGGAGCGTGAGGCGGGACGGAGGATCACCGATGAGGGGGAGGCCCATCTCGCCATCATCGCCCTCCTCGAGCAGCGAAAGGTGATCTGATGGCGTCGGTGTGGGTGTTCGTCGAGGAGCTCGACGGGGCTCCCTCGAGCCTTGGTCTCGAGCTCCTCACCAAGGCGAGGGAGCTCGGCGAGGTGGCCGTCTTCTATCTCGGGTCGGAGGGCGGCGTCGCCACCCTGGGCGTGTACGGGGCGACGCGGGTGCTCTTGGCCGATCCAGGTGACGCCCTACCCACCACTTCGGTCGCAGAGGCGATGCAGAGCCTGGCGGAGACCGTTTCTCCCGATGTGATCCTCTTCGGACAGGCATACACCGACCGTGACGTGGCCGGGATCCTCGCCGCCCGGCTGGGGGTAGGAGCCCTATGCAACGTGGCCGACTTTCGTCTCGGCGAGGACGGTGTCGAGACCGACCATGAGGTCTTCGGGGGCACCCGGATCGTGACCGTGC
>JAKEHF010000226.1 GCA_022615295.1 Actinomycetota bacterium
AGGTCACCACCCAAGAAACACCCGCACTCCCCGCCGCCTAACCTGGCCGAGAGACGCTGAGAGCCACACCCTCATTTACACCTCTCAGCGGGACGCCGCCGACACGGAGCTGACACAACAGAATGGATCCACTCCTGGCCACGACTGCTCCGACCCCGAGGGCCTTCCGCCGCTGTCAGTCGTTGACGTAGCCGTCGCAGTTGGCAAAGTCACCCACCGAGCCCTATAACCGGATCACCTCCTCGCCTTGCCGCATCCCCGGCTGGCCGAGATGAACATTGACGTGGAGCGGGTGACGCCGGTTCTCCGCGAACTCGTCGGCGTGGGGCAGGGAAACTTCGTTCTCCCCCCCTGCCGCCGCCAGGATCACACAACTCCCAGCTCCGGTCATACGGACGTGGGTGTGGTCGGCCATAGCCGGTGTGGCCACGGCGGCCACGGATACCACGGCCACCAAGGCAACGATGATTCGACGCATGGGCTCTCCTTTTCTATTGCCCACATCTACAGACGAACCACCACGGCCTGCGGGTGACACACAACGACGACGGAGAGCGAGCCCTCATCGTTCTGTGAAGATCCGCTGGGGCTATATACGTGAAGATCTTCCGAGAACGTGGATCGCGGCTTGTGTGACTAGTCCTCGTCCTTGCGACCGATGAGACGCTTGGGCAGGATCACGAACACCACGAACATCGCGACAAAGGCGAGGATCGCTGCGTACTCCATCTGTCTCTCCTTTCCTCAGGCGTTCTCGTACACGTATCCCGGTTGGACGAACTCGGTGACGTCGAGACCGGCGACCTCGTCGCTCTCGGCCACCCGCAACCCGGTGGTCGCCCGGAGGATGCCGAACACGACCACCGAGGCCAGCCCCGACCAGACGACGACCACCGCCATCGAGACCAGCTGTGCCACGAAGGTGTCGACCCCACCGGCGACCAGACCGGCCACTTCCAGGTAGTCGCCGTTGGCGAATATCCCCAGAGCGAGGAGACCCCAGAGACCACATACCCCGTGGCATGCGACGGCCCACACCGGGTCGTCCACCTTGAAGACCCGCTCGAGGAGGCCGGCGCTCCAGATCACGAGGAGACCGGCGACGGCGCCGATGACGATCGCCGCCCAAAAGTCGACAAACGCACAGCCGGCCGTGATTCCGACGAGCCCGGCGATGATCCCAGAGCAGGTCACCGCCACGTCCGCCTTTCCCGTCTGCACCAATCGGTAGTAGTAGGCGACGACACCACCCGTGATCCCCGCGAGGAAGGTGTTGACCGCGATGACGGCGATCCGGGGGTCGTTGCCGTTCAACGTCGAGCCGGGGTTGAACCCGAACCAGCCGACGAAGAGGATCATGGTCCCCAACACGACGTAGCCCATGTTGTGCCCGGGAAGGGACCGGGCCTTGCCCGCGGCGTCGAACTTCCCGGTGCGGGGGCCCACCATCTTGGCCCCCACGAAGGCGGCAACCCCACCCACGGCATGGACCACGCCCGAGCCTGCGAAGTCCCAGGCGCCGAGTTGGGCCAGCCACCCTCCGCCCCACACCCAGTGGCCATAGATCGGGTAGACGATGGCCGAGATGAGGAAGGAGTAGGCCATGTAGGCGTCGAGACGGGTCCGCTCCGCCACGGCACCCGAGACGATGGTGGCTGCGGTGGCGGCGAACACCATCTGGAAGAACCAGAGGAGGGCGGTGTTGGCCGAGCCGGCGTCGCCGGACAGGAAGAACCCCGACGACCCGAAGAAGTCGTTTCCGGTGTCGAGACCCGGCGCCAGGGCGGAGCCGCCGAACATCAAGGCGAACCCGAACGCCCAGTAGGCGAGACCACACATGCAGAAGTCCATGAGGTTCTTCATGAACACCGCACCGGCGTTGCGGGACCGGGTCGAGCCCGCCTCGAGCAGGGCAAACCCCGCCTGCATGAAGAAGACGAGCACACCGGCGAACATCACCCAGACGAAGCTGATGCTCGAGGCCAGGCTCTCCACCGTGGGGCCCTCCTGAGCGACCGCCATCCCGGTGGGGATCATGCCCAACAGAAGGAGCACGAAGGCGGTCCACAAACGACGGGACCTCAACCATCTCCTCGTCATCGCTCGATCCACTCCTTTGACCGGATTGGCGGGGCAGGCTGGGCCTGGAATGTTTCGAGGTGAATGACGGTGTATGAACACCGTGTTACATGATCCGCGGGGTGTCGCCGTCAGGCGAGAAACCAGGATGCCGTGTTGAAGAAGGCCGGGTCGAGGGGCCGAGGGTTCGAGCAGGCGTCCTCGAGGTCGACGGTGACGATCTCGTCTCCGCGGACCGCCACCATCACCTCGCTTCTCCCCTCGATGGCCAGCTCGGCCGCCCTCACCCCGAACCTGGTGCCCAGTATTCGGTCGAAGGCGTTTGGAATGCCCCCACGCTGCAAATAGCCGAGGGTCATCACCCGGGTCTCGAAGTGGGTCATCTGCTCCACCGCCAGTGCAACCTCGTCGCCCACCCCGCCCAGCCGCTGGAAGCCGAATTGATCCGCACCCCGGGTCCGAATCTCGCCACCCGGGCCCGGGGCCCCCTCGGCCACCACGACCACCGAGTAGTCGGGACCGCTCCGGTGACGTCTCATCAGCCGGGCGGCAAGGTCCTTGTAGTCGATGGGCTCTTCGGGCACCAGGATCGCCTCGGCCCCACCCGCCATCCCTGCGTAGGCGGCGATCCACCCGGCGGAGCGGCCCATGACCTCGACCACCATCACCCGGTTGTGGGACTCCGCCGTCGTAGTGAGGCGGTCGATGGCATCCACCACGATCTGGACCGCCGTGTGGAATCCCAGGGTCACGTCGGTCCCTCCGATGTCGTTGTCGATGGTCTTGGGGATGCCCACCACCCGGAGCCCTTCTGAGCTGAGACGAGCCGCGGTGCGCAGCGACCCGTCCCCACCGATGACGACGAGGGTCTCGATGCCGGCGGCCTCGACCGTGGCCTCGACGGAGGCGTAGCCGTCCCCGTGGACAAAGGGGTCCTTGCGAGACGTTCCCAGGATGGTGCCCCCACGTCGGACGATCCCCCTGACGTCGTCCCTGGTCAGCGTGCGGAACCTACCGTCGATCAGACCCTCCCAACCGTCCTCGACACCGATGACGTCGACCCCACCCGCGATCGCCCGGACCACCACCCCCCGGATGGCGGCGTTCAACCCCGGACAGTCGCCGCCACCGGTCATGACCCCTATCGCCACACCCGTTGTCTAGTCGATCGTCCCGGCGAGGACGCTTCACGTCTCTCGAGCGGACATCACCCGCCGGGTGCGGCGGGCTAACTCAGCGGCACTGGCCCATCCAGTAAATCAGACCGTCAAAATAGGCAAACGAGCCCTCCGATTCGAAGGTCTGGCCCTGGAAGATGAATCGGATCGGTGCAGTGAACACGTCGGCGACTGGCAGATCGCCCGCAGGCGTCTCCACCTGCTGTTCGCCGACGGGCCCGGGCTCCCCCGTCAGCTCGTACTCCTCCAACACCAAGATCTCCCTGTCAACCCATGCCCGGCAAAGCGCGTCGCCAAAACCTGCGATCACCTGTGGATGCAGTCGCGAGAACACGAAGCCGAGATCGTCGGCGTCCAACGCGGCGCGGAACCGGTCGACGAACTCGGTCAGGGTCTCGAGCGCGACGGTCGTCGTCGTGGTCGATTGCAGCGAGGTCGTCGGTGTGGGAAGAGTCGTCGCCGTGGTCGACGTGGCCACCGTGGTCGTGGCCGTCGCCTCTCCTTGGGCTCCAGGGACGATGAGACCGACGATGCCACTGGCAAGCAGGGCCATACCTCCCACCGTGAGAACGAGCCCGAGCCTCCTCACTGACAAGGCCCCGGGCGATGACGTTGATCGAATTCCGCCTTGGCACGGGTCGACGTCTCGAGGGCGCTCCGGGCAAGACCCACGAGGGTGCTCACCTCCCTTTCGAACCGGGACCGAGCGAGGTCCGACTCGAGACGGAAGGGTCCGCGCCGAGGGCCGGGTCTTCGCTTCAGACCCGATACGGACACATGGAAGACCTTCTCGATACAGACCCATGTCCCCGCCCGGCACTCCCAGACGGTGAAAGGCGTGGCCGTGACCTCTTGGTAGAAGTAGGTGATACGAAGGTTGTAGAGCTGGTTCATTTGAAGCCACTCCCCGACCTTCTGGGCGACGAGGGCCCCGAGTCGGGATGTCGCCTCCAGCATCTCGGTCACGGCTTCCTGCGGTGAGGTTGGGATGGAGACCGGGAATGACTCGGTCCCGATGTTGGGGTCGGCCCCCGCGATGTATCCGGTGATACCACCCCACACGGCTCCCGCCGTGCCCTCCACGTACTCCCCGGCGCGAAGCCCTCGTACCCCGCCGGCCACAGCAGTGCCGGCCCCGTAGGCACCGAGGAGCGAGCCAAGTGTCCCCAACTCGTTGGCCAGACTCGAGAGATCGAGAGCCAGTACCGCCGCCTCTCCGACTTTTCGTTCCGACCCCTCCTCGATCTCGGTGATTAGGGAGAAGTCGACGACCACATTGATGGACTGAGCGTCCCCGGCGGGACGCGACTCACGGTCGCCCTCGACACACTCTCGAGAGCCTTCCTGTGGGGTCGCGACGACGGCAGGCCCACCCGGGCCCGTTGGCCCCGGCGGTGAAGGTGGCGGAGGAGGCGGCGGTGGGGTGTGCTCGCCAACACATCTCTCGTATGCGGCCCTCGCCTCGACGGCGGCAGCCTTGAGGTCTGCCACTCTCTGCTCCCAGTCCGCGACAGACTTGGCGGCGTCGGCCTCAGCCGCCTCGGCATCGGAAATACGCCGCTGATGTGAGGCGATCAGTTCCTCGAGCCCCTCTGCGGTGACCAGGCCCTCTGCTATCTGGTGATAGGTGACCCCCCGGTCGGTTATGAACGTGCCACGAGCCGACTCCAGCTCGGCCAGCTCGGCCTTGACGTCCTTAGTCAGGTCGCGTCGTCGCTCCAACTCCTGGCGGGCCTTCTCGAGCGACTCCGCGGCCAACCGGGCGCGCGCCTCGGCGGCTTCCCAGAGCTCACGCAACCGTGCGCACGGGTCCTTCGGCCGGAGGAGGAGAATCAACCCCGGAAGAAGGAGCAGCGAGCCGAGGACGATCGCAACGATGGGCCACACAGACGTCCCCTGGGGAGTCGATGGAGCCGTGGTCACCGTCGTCGACGGAGCGACAGACGTGGTGGGCTCCGGCATCGTGGTGGTGGAGACGCCGGTCGTTGTGGTCGACTCAACCGCAACGGGTGCCAGGGCGCTCGGATCACATGTCGTCTCATTGGAATCGACCGTGAACTGGGTCTCGTCCAGGGGCATCACCGGGTTTCGTTCGTTGTCGACCTCCACGTACACATCGGTGACGTTGTGGGGACCGAACTGGTAGAGCGGCCCATAGGCGGTGCCCACGCCTGTGTCATCGATGGGCCCGCTCCCCTGCTGATCCCCCGATGCCCCGGTGTACTCGAAGAAGAGCTCCATACCCCCGAGGTCGGGTGGGAGTCTGATGATCAGCCCCACAATCGAGGGTGCGCCATCGATCGGCTGATCGGGAAAGTGATCGATCTCGAGGCAATATCCGCCGCGCGTGATCACACCGATCGGAGCACCCCAGTTGGGTAGGCCGACGATGAGGAGGATCACCGCCAGCGAGCGCCCGAGCCTCATGCTGGGGGTGAGACCGAGATAGGGACCCGAGTCTCGATGCGGTGTGTCACCGATCACCTTCTGGTGCCGGCAGGATGTCGGCAGGTTGGATGATTCTAAGGGGACGGGTCCACCCGGCCAGGGTCACTGCGGCCCCCGAAGTCACTGATCGCCACACCTGCTGTCCCCCAGGCTCTTCGATCAGGTCTTCGGGGGGAGACTCTCGGCATAGGCCACACCCTGGGAGACCCAGGCGTCGAGATCGGCCTCGGTGGGGAAGCCCTCGGCAGAGACCACGATCCAGCCCCGTATCGGACGTGCCGAAAGGTCGAAGATGCGAGCACCGCGCCGCGCCACCGCTTCATCGTGGGCCTCCTTGCCGACACGGACCATCAGCTCCGCACCACTGACCCCTACCGCCATGTGGCCGCCGATCATGAAGGCGATCCCACCAAACATCTCCCTCTCGGTGACGTCGGGCCGAGTCCCGATCCGAGCCCTGATGTCGTCGGCGAGAGCTTCGTCATAGGCCACAAAGACGATGCTAGGGGGGTGCCGGGCGCCATCACGCGGCCCACGTCGGGAACTGCGATATGGGTGTATCTCCTCCGCGGTTACCGCTGCACGCACCAGGCCAAGGAGGTTGGAGGATGTTGGGCGAGTTCCCGATCGCGGCGAATATCCCGGTGACGGACAAACCTAAGGCGAAGGCCTTCTACTCCGACGTCCTCGGGCTCGACCTGGTCGAAGAGATGGAGAACGAGGCGCTCCACTACCAGTGCGGTGGTGGGACCTGGCTCGAGGTGTATCGAACCAGGGCCGGTGTCGGCGCCGGTCATACCGAGGCGGGATTCCAGGTAACGGACATCGAACGGCTGGTCTCCGGGTTGAAGGAACGGGGCGTGGTGTTCCAGGAGTACGACCTCGGCGAGGGGATGGCCACCGTCGATGGCATCCTCACCCTCGAAAAGGAGAAGCTGGCCTGGTTCACCGACCCGGAGGGCAACGTCATCGGGCTCTTCCAGGGCCCATCCCGAGACTGAGTCACTTCGGGTCGTCCGGTAGGTCTTAGGGGTCCTCCCCTCAACGGCCCCCGGCCTCGACGAGGGTCTCGACATGACGAGCAAAGGCGTCGATGTCGTCCTGCGCCGCCCCCGTCAGCTCGAGCATCAACTCCTCGGCCATCGCCGCCCCCTCTGGCGACCCCATCGGTCTGCCGAACCTCTGAACGAGACGGGTCGAGTCGCCCAGGTCCTCGAGCAGGTACTCGATCAGCACTCGGGTGTCGGGTACGGGCACCGGGACGGTGGCCTCTACGAACCCCTCGAATGGTCTCCACTCCAGGATCGTCTGAAGAAGGCCGACGTCACCGTGGTAGCAGACGTAGGCCGCTTGCTCACCAAGCCGGCCTCCGATGCGACCAGTGGTCTCGGTGCGGGTGCCGCCCGCCAGGACGTTGTAGTGCTCCTCCTGGACGAGGGCGTCCCAGACCCTCTCGACTCTCACCCCGATCGTCGTCTCGACGCTCATCATCAGCTCGGCGTCTTCGAGATGTCTCGGCGAGAGGCTGCGTCTTCGCTCCCAGACCGGATGCATGTCCTGCAACCAGACCGACACCTCGCCGAGGTGCTCGTAGCGCTGGGTATGGGGGACGAGCGTGGAGTCGAACCCTTCGAGACCGAGATGGGACAGCGCCGCCTCGGTGTACATGGCATAGGCGGTCAGACCCGTCTCACTGGTGACGTCGTTCTTGAGAAGACGATGGAGCAACACGACGTCCGCGCCGACCAGCTCCTGACGGCCGGCGAGTTCCTGAATCCCGAAGAGGCCGTGGTGGAGGAAAAGCTTCAGGTCGAGGCCGGCGAGGTTGCGACAGGCGTTGCATGGGCAGGTGGTGTTGAGCACCATCAGCTCCAAGGCCCTTCGGAAGGCGACGTAGCTGTCCTCGATGACCCCGACGAAGGCGAATGTACACATCGCTCACATGGATCCCACGCCGCGCCCGTCACCTTTCTCGGCGAGCGTCTCCGCCACCCAGCGAGCCCACCTCTTGGTGAGATCGTCCACTTCGGCACGTCGCGGACCCTTGGACCACATCGGTCTACCCACCGTCACCCTGATCCGTCCAAGGTGGAGACGGTTGTCCACCCC
>JAKEHF010000227.1 GCA_022615295.1 Actinomycetota bacterium
GGCCTTGGTGGTCGGCGTCGCTGTCGTCGTCGTGGTCCCCGTCGCCGGCTGGTCGGTGGGCGAGGGTCGGTCGCTCTCGGTCCGTCTCTCCTCGAGTTCCTCGGCCACCCGGTCGATCCGATGTATCAGCCAGGGATGGCCCTCTGACACGGTGTCGCGCGCAACATCCATGTGATCACGGATCACCGGCTCCGGGGCGTCACGCGCGAGAAGGGTCTCGAGCTCCTCGACACGGCGCTTCATCGAGACGTCGGAGTCGATGAGCCGGATAACCGGCTCGGTTGCCCTCTTCAGCGGGTAGAGAAAGTCCCCGGGCACGGTGTCCTTCGCGGCCAGGGCGAGCACGGGCACGGCCACCACCAAGGCGAGACCCAGCGCCAGCGACCGCATGCCACGATGAGGCCGGCGAGACCTTCTTGCCAGAGCGACCCGTATCGTGGTGAGATGTCTCGACCGTGTCGTCTCGTCGACCACGACTCGGGCCCGGTCCAGCTCGGGGAACACGTCGCTCATCGAGCACCTCCGAGACGCTCACGGAGACTCTTCTCGGCACGGGCGAGGACCGAGTAGGTGGCCTTGCGGGTGGTCCCGATGATGGCTGCGATCTCCTCGGGGGTCAGACCGACGACGTGGCGGAGGACGATCGCGGTCCGCTGTCGGCTGCTGAGATCCTTGAGCGCCTGTTCCAGAACCGGATCGAGATGGTCGGCAAGGGGGTCGTGTGTCATCGGAGCCTCGGGCACCGAACCGTGCGGGATCTCGGGTCGACGTGACCTGCGCCGATACTCATCGAGACAGCCGAATCGGACACTCTTGAAGAGCCAGGCGCGGAGCGACCTCCCGTCGCCTCTGATCTTGTGGGCGACCTCGACCAACTCGACGAACGTCTGCTGGACGACGTCCTCGGCGGTCCTCCGGTCGTTGAGCATGGCGTAGGCGAAGGAGACCAGATCGTCAACGAGGGCGTCATAGACGGCTCGGAACGCCGTCTCCGACCTGGCCCTGATCCCGACCACGTGGACGTCGAGGGGATGTGTGCCCGCGTCGGTCAGCTGACTGATCCGCACCCCCGGTAGGGAGATCGCATATGACATGTCACGATCACAACCATCCAAGCCAGTGGAGAAGACGTATCAGCTTCTCCCACTCGTGGGCCTGGATCAAGCGCCAGATGAGGGCCCGGACGTTGACATGAGGGTGCCGGTCATCGAGACATCTCCTGTCGAGGTCGGCAAGGAGCCGGCAGCGGTCTACGGGACGGTCGGGCCTGGTGTCGTCGGGGCAGCGCCGGTCGACGAGACGCTGGACACATCTGTCGGTGGTCACGTCGGGTCTGTCGTCGGTCCGGTCCGTGACGTCGGGCCGGTCCGTGTTCTCCACCTCGACGTCGATCCGGGTAGACACGGTGGCCGTGTTGTCGCCGGCCCGATCGGCGGCCAGGGCAACTCCGGGGAGGATCCCCAACATGGACAGGGTGGTCAGGATGGCGACCAGTGCTCGTCTTCGCATTCTCACTCCTTTCGGATAGAGACGCCGCGGAGAACCAGGATTCCCCGGTCGAGGGGCGGAGGCCGGGGTGACAACCTTACGTTGTACGATTACCTTACGGCGTACCGTTTGCCCACTGATGTCGGTCTCACACATGTCTTGATCGGCCATGTTCGGTCTGACATCGAGAGGCAGGACTGGGTCGGAGTGCCTGGACCTTTGTGGGCGAGGTGACCGTGGTCCCACATCGTCTGGCAGGAGGTCGGTGGAGTGGTGTTAGGTTGGCCGAATCGTCGCACAGGAGGTTCCGATGACCGATGTGCTCCTTTTCCACCATGTCCTCGGGCTCACGGGCGGTGTGGCGGCCTTCGCCGACCGGCTTCGAGGGGAGGGGCACCGGGTGACCACGCCCGACCTGTTCGACGGCGTCACCTTCTCGACCCTGGACGAGGGTCTTGCTCATGCCGACGCCATCGGGTTCGAGAATGTCATCGACAGAGGGACCGCTTTGGCCGAGAGTCATCCAAGCGGCATCGTCTATGCCGGCTTCTCGATGGGGGCCCTGGTGGCCCACAAGCTTGCCCAGACACGTCCCGGTGCCCTGGGCGCGCTTCTCTACCACCACGGCGACGTCCCCGTCGATACCTTCGCCGATGTCTGGCCCGAGGGGGTGGATGCCCAGTTCCACATAAGTGAGGACGACGAGTTCGGAGACCCGAAGATCCTCGCGGAGTTCGTCGACGGGGTCGGGGCGGTGGCCGTCTCCGAGCTGTTCACCTATGCCGGATCGACCCATCTCTTCACCGACGCCGGGCTCGACGGCTACGACCCGGTGGCGACCGAATTGGTCATCAGGCGGAGTCTCGACTTCCTCGAACGACGAGGCTGAGCCTCTCCCGGCGATGGCTCCATCATCAGACGACGCCACACCCGCCTCCCCGATCCACGTGGCGCTGCCCCGGGGCATCAACGGTGGCTGAGACCGGCCGTTTGCGCGAGTTGGCCCGGCTCTTCGGACGTCTCGGTCTGACCGCCTTCGGCGGCCCCGCGGCCCATATCTCGATGATGCACGACGAGGTGGTCAACCGCCGAGGTTGGATGGACGACCAGCGGTTCCTCGACCTGGTCGGCGTCACCAATCTCATCCCCGGGCCCAATTCGACCGAGATGGCGATGCACGTGGGCAACGAGAGGGCCGGGGCGCGGGGTCTGATCACCGCCGGGGTCTCGTTCATCGTCCCCGCGGCGCTCATCGTCGCGGTCCTCGCCTGGGCCTACGTCGAGTACGGGGATACCCCGGGCGGGGAGGCACTGCTCTTGGGCGTCAAGCCGGTCGTCGTGGTGATCGTGGTGCAAGCCCTTCTCAAGCTGGGCCGCACGGCCGTGAAGGGGTGGGCTACCGGGCTGGCGGCGGTGGGCGCCGTCGTCGCCTATCTCGCCGGGGTAAACGAGCTGACCATTCTTGCCGTCGGTGGTCTCCTCCTCCTGGGCGTCCGGACTGTCACTCCCGCCGCCCTTTTCATGATGCCCCTGCTGAGCACCGGTGTCATGGGCGCAGAGCCCTCACTTCTCCGGCTCTTTGGCGTCTTCCTCAAGGCGGGAGCTTTTTTATATGGGTCTGGTTACGTCCTGCTCGCCTTTCTCCACAATGACCTGGTCGGTGGTCTAGCCGTCCTCACGGATCGACAGCTCCTCGACGCTGTGGCCATCGGCCAGTTCACCCCGGGCCCCGTCTTCACGACCGCGACCTTCATCGGGTATGTGCTCGCCGGTGTCCCCGGTGCGGTCGTGGCCACGGTGGGGATCTTCCTGCCCGCC
>JAKEHF010000228.1 GCA_022615295.1 Actinomycetota bacterium
CCGGGCGTGGTTCGGGCGTCGACTTCGTGGTGGCCGATGTGAGGACTTGGGACCCGGGCGAGGTCGTCTTCGACCTGATCTTGATCGCCTACATCCATCTCGTGATGCCGGAGCTGGCCGATCTGGTGCGCCAGGCCAGGAGCTGGCTGGCGCCGGGCGGCGAATTGTTCATGATCGGTCATGACCGTTCCAACATCGAACATGGGCATGGCGGGCCCCAAGACCCGGAGATCCTCTGGGACGTGGCCCAGATCAGGGACTGGCTCGAGGGCATGGAGATGGTCGAGGCCCAGGTGGTGCGGCGACCGACGGAGGAGGGCCCCGCCCTCGACGCCCTGGTGCGGGCCGCCGGCCCTCCTAGACCCGTTCCAGGGCGCGGTCGAGATCGTCGATGAGATCCTCGACGTCCTCGAGCCCGACGGAGAGACGGATGAGACCGTCGGTGATACCGGCGGCGGCCCGCTCCTTTGGCGGCACCGAGGCATGGGTCATGGTCACCGGATGGGTGATCAGCGACTCCACCGACCCCAGGTTCTCGGCCAGACTCCACAACTCGACGGCGTCCATGAGCTTCTTTCCGGCCTCGACGCCACCCGCGACCTCGAAGCAGACCATGGCCCCGAACCCGCTCGCCTGACGACGCGACAGCTCGTGTTGGGGATGGCTCGGGAGACCCGGATAGTTGACATAACCCACCTTGTCGTGCCTCTGGAGATGCTCGGCGATGGTCATCGCACTGGCCGACTGACGGTCCATGCGGTCGCTGAGCGTCTTGATCCCCTGCAATGTGAGCCAGGCCACCATCGGGGACATGATCAAACCGGCCGAGATCCGGGCGAAGAGGACCAGCTCCTGGAGCTCGGGGGTGTTGACCACCACCACTCCGCCGAGCGTGGCGTTGTGACCGTCGAGGAACTTGGTCGTCGAGTGGATCACGAGATCCGCTCCCATCTCGAAGGGGCGCTGGAAGTAGGGGGTGAGGAAGGTGTTGTCGGTCACGTGAAGAGTGCCGCGTTCTTTGCACAAGGCCGACACCGCGGCGAGGTCGGTCACCTTGAGTGTGGGGTTGGCCGGCGACTCGGTGAACACCAGACGGGTGTTGGGCCGCATCACCGCGGCGATCGCCTCGACGTCCGTGGCGTCGGCGAAGTCCACGTCCACCCCGAACTTGCGGAGGAAGCGGTCGGCGAAGCGGTAGGTGCCTCCATAGACGACGTTGGCCACGACGATGTGGTCCCCCTGTTCGAGGAGGGCGAGGAACACCGCCACCGTCGCCGCCATCCCAGAGCCGTAGGCAGTGGTGTCGTGACCACCCTCGAGTGCGGTGAGCTTCTCCTCGAGAGCCCTCACGGTCGGGTTTCCGCCCCGTGTGTAGGAGTAGCCCCGCCCCAGATAGTCGTCGACGGACTCCTGCACGAACGTCGTCGATTGGTGGATCGGGGTGAGGATGGCTCCTGTCACCGGGTCAGGTTCGACCCCGGCGTGGACCTGTTTGGTGCGAAAGCCCATGGCGGAAGATTGTCCCACAGACAAGCGTGAGTAGATGGCGCACGTATACGGCAGGAAGTGCTCACGCTCGGGTCCGGCCGATGTCGAGGAGGGTCTGGAGACAATCCTCCGGTCGATACTTGAGCATGTTCCAGGTGAACCTGGTCACGATTAGACCTGCGGCCAATGCGTCATTGTCACGTTGACGATCACGGTGGAAGTCCTGCTCTCGCGTGTGCCAGCGACGACCGTCGGCCTCCACGACAAGGCGCCAGTTGGCGATGTAGGCGTCCACTGTCGCCGTAGATGACGGATAGGCGATGGGGACCTGCCGCGCATAGGGTGGAAGCTCGGGATGATCCAGCAACCGGTACAAGAGCCGTTCCAACTCCGTTGCCGGCGGCTGGTACGTGTCGTCGGCGCGAGCTGACACGATCCGGCGCAGGGGGCGTAGGCCGGGCTGACGAGCGAACTCGAGCCGCTCGAGGATCGGGTGGAAATCTTCGATCCTCAAAGAACGTGCCGCCAATCGATCGTCGACGTAACGCTCGATCGTGGGAGATGGAATCCGCAAAGACAGGGTGAGGATGGTCTCTGCAACGTTGGTGCAGCGGAATCCGGATACATCGTCGTGGGCGACCTTGTCGAAGTGTCGGGCCCTGATCACACGCGAGATTTTCGATCGGTTGTTTCCACCGTAGGGGATTAGCACCTCCGGTCGAGTCCGACCCACACCGGGGAACCCGTGGAGGTGGGCGGCCGAGAGTCCGGCGACGTAAGCCACCGGATGGGAGAGAAGGGCCGCCCTCAGGGCCCTCTCCCAGGTCCTTGGTGCGGATGTGTTGGCGTAGACGCCGGCGCTCAAGCCTTCCCACTCACCGCTGTCGAGCCGAACCCGGATGAATCCGTCCGTCGCGCCACACTCGAGGGCCTGTCTCTTGCTGATGACCCCGTTCTGGGTTGACATACGTCGGGCGATCTCGACCGAGGGTGACACGGTGTCTCCCTATCGCGGCCCCGGGCAGTCGGTCAATCCCCTCAGCGTGAGCAGATCGCGCAGCTATGCGACACCGTGTACTCACACTGGCGGTCAACCGAATCTGTATCCGACCGAGCGCACCGTGGTTATCCAGGACGAGCGCTCCCCGCCGAGCTTCGCCCGAAGACGGCGGATGTGGACGTCGACGGTCCTCGCTCCTCCGTAGTACTCGTAACCCCAGACCTTGCTGAGGAGCTGGGACCTCGACCAGACACGGACCGGGTTCTGGACGAGGAAGCGCAACAGCTCGTACTCGACGAAGGTGAGGTCCATCGGCTCGCCGGCCAGGGTGGCCCGGTAGTGGAGATGATTGATCTCGAGGTCCTTGAAACGGATGGCCTCGTCGGTGTCGACGTCAGTCGTCAGACGTCGCAACCGCATCCGGAGCTCGACGGGGTCGACCGGTCGCAGCACGAAGTCGGTAATGCCGGAGACGGTCTCGATCAGCGCCAGGTTCTCAGGAAGGACCACGACGAGGACCGGGAGCCCCACCGCCTCGATGACTCGCCCCAGATCGCGAAGGCGTCTCATCGGCTGGGTGTCGAGCTCGACGACGAGGACGTCGGCGTCGACGATCCCCACCGCCTCGGGCACCAGATCGGTTACCGGCACCAGGGTGACACCCCCCAGCTCCAGACCGTCGGCCGTCTCCTCGCTCGGGGCGTCGGGGAAGACGGCAGCGATCATTGCTCAGAGGACGGGCAGGTAGGTCTCCAACTCGAACTTGGAGACATGATGCTGATAGCGGTCCCACTCGGCCCGCTTGTTGCGGAGGAACCAGTCGAAGACATGCTCACCGAGCGCCTCGGCGATCAACTCGGACCGCTCCATGAGGTCGAGCGCCTCGGCCAGCGTCTCGGGGAGACGCTTGATCCCGGCTGCGGCTCGCTCCGCCGCGGTGAGCAGACTGACGTCTGCGGCGACCTCGGGTGGGAGCTCGTAACCCTCGGCTATCCCCGCCATACCGGCAGCAAGGATGGCGGAGAGGGCCAGATAGGGGTTGCAGGCGGCATCCGCTGCCCGGTACTCGACACGCACCGAGGAGGGTTTCCCCATCTTCACCGAGGGCACCCTGACCAGGGCGGACTGATTGTTCCGAGCCCAGGAGATCCATATCGGGGCGTCATAGCCGGCGACCAGACGTTTGTAGGAGTTGACCCACTGGTTGGTGATCGCCGTCATCTCCGGGGCATGGCGGAGCAGGCCGGCGATGAAGGCCTGACCGATCTTGGACAGGCCCCCCTGGGTCCCCGGCTCCCCGAAGGCGTTGACGTCGCCTTCGAAGAGGGAGAGATGCAGATGCATCCCCGATCCGTCGTAGTCCTCGAGCGGCTTGGGCATGAAGGTGGCGAAGATCCCGCTCTGCAAGGCGATCTCTTTCACGGTGAGCCTCGACGTCATGATGTTGTCGGCCATCGTCAGGGCGTCGGTGTAACGCACGATGATCTCGTGTTGGCTGGGCGCCACCTCGTGGTGGGAGTGCTCGACGGGGATGCCGATCTGCTCCAGGGCGTTGATCGTCTTCCGGCGGTACTCCTGGGCCCCGTCGAGGGGGGTGAGGTCGAAGTAGCCACCCCGGTCGAGGACCTGGGGCTCGGGACCGGCGTCGGCGAAGTAGAAGAACTCGAGCTCGGGGGCGGCGTAGAAGGTGTAGCCGAGCTCGGAGGCACGATCCAGGTTCCGCTTGAGCACCACCCGAGGGTCACCGGAGAAGGGCTCCCCGTCGGGGGTGTAGATGTCGCAGAACATGCGGGCCACCTGCTCCTCGGTTCGCCAGGGGAGGACGGCAAAGGTCGAGGGGTCCGGCTTGGCCAACATGTCGGCCTCCTGGATCCGGGCATAGCCGTCTATCGAGGACCCGTCGAACGTCATCCCCTCATCGAAGGCGACCTCGAGCTCGGCGGGGCTTATCGACACCGACTTGAGAAAACCCTGGACGTCGGTGAACCACAGCCGGACGAAGCGGATGCCACGCTCCTCGACGGTCCTCAGCACGTACTCGGCCTGCTTGCTCATGCGGTCCGTCTCCTCGTGCTCAGCCACTTGCGCCGCAGCGATCTCCGCTCCTCCTCGGTCGTCCCACCCCAGATGCCGGCTACCTGATTAGTCGAGAGGGCGTACTCCAGACAGGGTTCCCTGACCGCGCACGTGGAACAGATCGTCTTGGCCCTCTCGACGAGACGTGACGGGGTGTCGCCGGTGGGAAAGAAGACCATGTCGGGGTATCCGGCGCATGCGGCGCGGGTCTTCCAGCGAGTGGCGGTGACCCCCGTGATCACCCCCCAAGTTTGGCCGGGTCGGGCCAGTGTCACAAAACGCAACCTCAGATTGTACGGGTGGCCCCACGCCGACGAACTCGACGACGCGCCCGGCGGGCCGCCGGCACTCGGCCCAGAACCTCAGGCCTCAATTCTGGGTCCGCCGCGGCCGGTCAGGGCGGCCACCAGGAGAAGGATCAGGGCAAGACCCCCTACTCCCGCTGCGATCTTGGCCGCCAGGGTCTCCAGCGGCTCGGAGACGATCTCGACGAATCCAAAGCCGTCACAAGTTGCGGCGAAACCTCCCACCTTGTAGACGCCACGCATCTGGTCGATGGGGATCCCCCTGGCCTCGGCGTACTCGGTGATGTTGGGGACGTCGTCGGCGTTGACGACGCTGCCCCCCTCGTTGTCCTCGTGATCGGAGTCGAGCTCGACCTGGGCGCCACCCAGGTCGACCCACATCTGCCAGTCGTAGTCCATGAAGACCACCGGCGACATCGCTGCCCAGCTCAGACCACCCTGGGGATCTATCAGGAAGGGGTTGCGTCGGCTGGAGTCCACGACGGTTGTGCTGTCCAGGTCGCTGTCGGCGATGACCTGGCACCCACCGTTGAGCTCACCGAACTCGTCGATGTCGGCGATCCCGGTGGCTCCCCACGCCACCATGGCGACGAGGAGGACGAGCATGGTGGTGAGGCTCGCCGTGGCCGCCGCTCTCCCCAACTTGGTGAGGAGCACCCCGATCAGTCCCACTATGCCGGGGAAGAGGAATACCGTCAGCTTGTCCAGGGGCCACAGCCCCTGTTGCTGGAGGACCACCGCGGCCGCCAGCCCCGCCACGACACCAAGGATCCCGCCGGTGATCGGACGTGCCTTGGGGATCGTCGTACCTGGCTCCTCGGGCATTCTCTTCCTCCTTGAGGTGCCAGGCTACATCCCCGGGGCCCGCGGCTTGAGGGTGGGAGGGGATACTCTTTACGCGATGCCCAGGATCAGGGCCGCCACGATCGACGAGCACAAGAGTCTCGTGAGGACCGGTCTGCTCACCGCAGCGAGTCGTCTCATCGCCGAGGAGGAGACCGCCGAGATCTCCCTCTCCGAGGTGGCTCTCGCCGCCGGGGTGGGACGGACCACCTTCTACGAGTACTTCACCGACCGCGACGACGTGATCGCGGCACTCGTCGAGGAGGAGCTGCCGCTCATCGTCGAAGACCTGATCGCCAGTGTCGATCCGGGTCTGCCCATAAGGGAGCGGCTCGGCGCCCTTGCGACACGCACCATCGAGTTCGTGGCCACGGATCGTGTCTTCGGTGTGATCCTCCATCGTGAGGTGGGAAGGCTCGGGCCCGAGGCACAGACCCGGATCCGCTCCTCACATGCCCAGCTCGCCGCGGAGATGACCGATCTCTACCTTCAGGGTGTGTCCGAAGGGGTGTTCAGGTCCATGCCGCCCCATGTCGCCGGGAGACTCATCCAGGACACGATCATGTCCGGGGCGAGGTTGTTGATCGCCGACCCGTCGGGTGTCGAGTCGGTGGTGGGCCA
>JAKEHF010000045.1 GCA_022615295.1 Actinomycetota bacterium
ATGGGTTTCTGTGACTGTCGCGGGGCGTCGCCGACCCGCGACGCCCCGCACGATCAGAATCATCTCTACCCCCAGCGACCGAAGTGAGCATGTTTCCACCCCCGAACGAAGTGAGCGTTAGGGGGTAACCCCCTCCGGCCCCCTCCGGCACTTCGTGCCACCTCCCCCAACGGTCGCCTTGCTCCCTGGGGGAGGAAACAGGGCACCGGCGAAGCCGGGGAGGGGGCCGGTTCGCCCCCTCCGGCACTTCGTGCCACCTCCCCCAACGGTCGTTCCACTCCCTGGGGGAGGAAAAAGGGAATTTGTCACACCCGGCTCCTAGGTTGGCCACCAGGAGGTCGAGATGCTCATCGATTGCGAGCAATGCGCCATGCGGGACACCAGCGCCTGTGCCGACTGTGTCGTCATGGTCCTGTTGGGTGAGAAGCCGGTCGACTTGAGCGAGGCTCAGGCCACCGCGCTGGACAATCTCGCCGCCGAGGGGCTTGTGCCCCGGCTGAGGCTGATCCCCGCCGAGCGGCGTGTCTCCTGACGTGTGATCGGTACTTCCACGGATACTCTCCTTCGGGATGATCAAGGTCTATGCCGTCGCCCTGACGTTGGGGGTTGTCGGTCTCGTGATGGTCATCCTCGGCAGCGCCCTCGCCGAGAACCTGGGACGACCCGCCAAGGACCCCGGGGCGAGACTGGGCGACCGGGCGAGGATGGGGCTGGGCGCCCTTGCCGGTTTCGGGATGGGGGGAATGGCCGCCGAGTACTCGCCTCTCGGTCTTGGCTGGCAGGTCTCACTGGCCATCGCCCTGGTTGCAGGGGTCGTCTCGGTCTTCTGGGTCCGCTACTCGCTGAGACGGACCTGATGATCTTCGTGTCGGACATCCATGGCGCTACCGAGCCGTTGCGTCGTCTCGTCGCCCTCGACGAGGAGATCGTGGTCCTCGGAGACTTCATCAACCTCACCGACTATCGAAGCGGCGAGGGTGCGGTGGCCGAGGTCCTGGGGCGGGACTTCGCCCTGGAGACCGCCGAGGCCAGGGGGCGCAGCGACTACTACGGGATGCGTCGGATGTGGCGCAACGCGATCGGCGACCACTACGAGCAGGTGAGAGAGCAGATCGGGGAGGTGGTCCGACGTCAATACGTGGAGGTGGCGCATGCCCTCGACGGTGGCCGCGGTCTGGCCATCCACGGGAACGTCGACCGTCCCGGTCTTCTCCGGGAGTTACTGCCCGACGGATTCCGCTACGTGCACGGTGAGGTGGTCGAGCGTTACGGGCTCAGCATCGGGTTCGTGGGTGGCGGGATCCCCACGCCACTCCAGGCCGAGGGGGAGGTGAGCGACGAGGAGATGCGGGGTCTCCTCGCCGGGTTGGGGCCGGTGGACGTGCTCTGCACCCATGTCCCCCCTGCGGTGTCGGCGCTCCGCAAGGACGTGATCACTGGTCGCCAGGAGCGTGGATCGGAGCCGGTGCTGGCTTATATCCAGGAACATCAGCCGAAGCTGCATCTGTTCGGCGACGTCCATCAGGCGCAGGCGACCACATGGCGGGTCGGTCGGACCCGGTGTCTCAACCTCGGATATTTCCGCGCCACCGGACGTTTCCTACGCATCGACACCTCCGGCGTTCAACCAGGCAGGGTTGGGTAATCTCGGTCTCTCGCACCGGAAGCAGGAGTATGACGGAAGGAACCTTCTCCCAACTCGAGATCGACGCCACGCCCGAGGCGCTCTACGACGTCGCCGCCGACGTGGCCAGCTATCCCGAGTGGGCGACGGGTGTCAAGGAGGTCGAGGTCCTCGACGTCGACGCTGCGGGCCGGGTGGATCGGGCCCGTTTCGTGCTCGAAGGGTTCATCAAGGAGATCGAATATGTCCTGCGGTACACCCATGACCGGCCCCACAGCTTGAGCTGGATGGCCGAGGAGAGTGACGACCTCAAGATGCTGGAGGGCTCCTACGTGTTCAACCCGACCGACGACGGGACCGAGGTCGTCTACACCCTCTCCGTGGAGACCAAGTTCACCATTCCCGGCTTCCTGCGACGTCAGGCGGAGAAGCAGATCGTCACCACCGCCCTCCGCGGCTTGCGCAAGAGGGTGAGCGAGGCCGGCTGACGTGCGCATAGTCCTGGTCACCGGCAAAGGGGGTGTGGGCAAGACCACCGTCGCCGCGGCCACCGCCCTTGCCGCCGCCGACGCCGGTCACCGGGTCCTGGTCACCTCGACGGATCCCGCCCACTCCCTGTCCGACGCCCTCGAGGTCGGGCTCGGCTCTGATCCGACCCCGGTGTCAACACGTTTTCACGGTCAGCAGATCGACACCAGGCTCCAGCTCGACCGCTACTGGGGATCGATCCGACGTCAGCTGATCGACGTCCTCGACTGGGGCGGCGCAGCCGGCATCGAGGCCGAGGAGTTCCTCATCTTTCCCGGCATGGACGAGCTCTTCGCCCTCATCGAGGTCAACCGGCACGCCAGGTCGGGGGTGTTCGACGTCGTGGTCGTCGACTGCGCCCCGACCGCAGAGACCCTTCGTCTCCTCTCCCTCCCCGAGGTGCTCTCCTGGTACTTCGAGAAGGTGTTGCCGACCGAGCGTCGCATCATGCGTGCCGCCAGACCGCTGCTCAGCCGGATCACCGACCTCCCCATCCCCGAGGACGAGGTCTTCAACGCCGCCCAGTCGATCTTCGAGGCGGTCGAGGGGGTCAGAGAGCTGATGTCGAAGCCGGAGATCACGTCGGCACGTCTGGTGGTGAACCCGGAGAAGATGGTGATCGACGAGGCCCGTCGCACTTATAGCTATCTCGGTCTCTTCGGTTACGGGGTGGACGGGGTGATTGTCAATCGGGTTCTCCCCGAGATGGTCGCCGACCCCTACTTCGAGAGATGGAGGACGATCCAGAAGGGCCATCTCGACGCCGTCGATGATGCCTTCGCCGACGTGCCCAGGCTGAGGTTGCGTCTCTTTGACGACGAGATGGTCGGTCTCGACCGTCTCCGAATCATGTCGTCCGAGCTCTACGCGGGTGCCGACCCCATCACCAGCTTCAAAGCGAAGAGCCCGTTTCGGATCGTCGAGAGCGAGGGCACGGTGACGATGGAGCTGGACATCCCCTACATCGACCGGACCGAGCTCGACGTGTTCCGTCAGGGCAATGAGCTCTACGTCCAGGCGGGACCATATCGCCGCTCCTTCCTCCTACCCGACGCCCTCCATCGTCGCGAGGTGACCAGGGCCAAGCTCGAGGGAGGGACCCTTCGTGTCGACTTCACCGTGACTCGGTGATGGATGGCTCACCGACCCTGGCGGCGATGAGCCGCGCCGGGCGAAGAGCGGTATACCACCTGCTCCAGGCGGCGGTCGAGGGTCTCAAGGCGGTCGAAGCCGTCATCGAGGAGCTGGGTGGCATCGGTGACGAGGAGGGTGACGAGGACGAGAAGGGCAAGCAGAGGATCGAGATCGAATGAGCGAGGACAACACGGTGAGACCCGATGAGGTGATCTCAGCCGAGGGGAGGGTGGTGCAGACGAGACGTATCCTCGCCGACGCCGCCCTCCTCCTCCCCAACCTCGTAAAGCTGG
>JAKEHF010000229.1 GCA_022615295.1 Actinomycetota bacterium
CCGAAGACACCGTCCTCTACCAAGTAGTCCAAGAGCACCTCGAAACCTTCCTGGCCCAAGTCGAAGCCGATTCCATCGCAACGCTTGTGGCCGAGACCGCGGCTGTAGGGGAGACTGGGCTCGACTTCTACCGGCTGCTGTCACCCCGGGAGACCCAGATCGAGGTGTTCCGGGCTCACATCGCACTCGCCAAAGCCCACGACAAACCAGTAGTGGTCCATTGCCGGGACGCATTTGCCGAGGTCTACGAGGTCCTCGCCGAGACCGGAGCCGGGCCCAGGGCGGTCCTCCACAGTTGGACCGGGGGGAGGAGGTGGACACGGAGATTCCTCGACCTGGGGGTCATGTTCTCTTACTCGGGGACGCTCGCCTTCGAGACCGGTGAGACGATCCGGCTCGGCGCCGCTCTGGTCCCACCCGATCGGGCTCTCGTCGAGACCGACACCCCTTTTCTGGCGCCCCCACCCCATCGTGGGGAACCGAACGAGCCCGCCAGGGTGTCGCTGGTGGGTGAGGCTCTTGCCCACGTCTGGGGGACCCCCGTCGAGGAGGTCGCCGCCATCACGTCGAGGAATGCCGAGCGGGTCTTCCGGTCGTGAGCCCGCAAACCCGGTCCGAGATCAAGGCCCTGCTCGACCATTATCGGGTCAGCCCCAAACGCCGCCTCGGCCAGCATTTCCTCGCCGACCCGAATGTCACCCGACGCATAGCCGCCGAGGCCGGGGTCGGGCCCGGTGATCGAGTGGTGGAGGTCGGTGCCGGCACCGGGACGCTGACACTCGCCCTCATCGAGACCGGGGCCACCGTAGTCTCCTACGAGACCGACCAACGGCTCCGACCCCTACTCGAGGAGGTGGTCGCGGGGCGAGCCGAGTTCCGCTTCGAGGACGTCACCAAGGTCGATCTCTCCGAAGCCTTCAGTACCCCGCCCTGGGTGATGGTTGCCAACCTCCCCTACAACGTGGGGACGCCCCTGGTCATGGACGTGCTTCGTGAGGTACCTGCGATAGTCAGACTCGTCGTGATGGTGCAACGTGAGGTGGCCGACCGTTTCGTCGCCCATCCCGGCGACCCGGATTATGGGGTGCCTTCGATAGTCGCCGCCATCTACAGCCTGTCCCGGCTGGTGATGAGGGTGCCGCGACAGGTGTTCTACCCGATGCCCAACGTGGAGTCGGCGGTGGTCGTCATCGACAGGGTGCCCACCCCCCCGTGGGCGGACCGGGCCGTCGACCTGGCACGCGCCGGGTTCGCCCAACGTCGCAAGATGCTCCGGTCGTCGCTTGCCGGGGTCATGGACGCGGAGCAACTGACCCGCGCCGGGGTCGACCCCACCGCCCGGGCGGAGAATCTGGATGCGGCCGACTATCTGAGACTCGCCGAACTATGACCAGAGCGGAGGCACCCGGGAAGCTGAACCTCTCCCTCCTGGTCGAGCCACCGGCCGAGAGCGGTTATCACCCGCTCGACTCACTGACCCAGACCATCGAGTGGCTCGACCTCCTCGAGATGAACCCCGTCGACGACGACGCCGACCACGTGACGGTCACCGACCCCGAGATCGACCCCGAGGACAATCTGGTGACCCGGGCCCTGAGCGAGCTCAGGTCGACCCACGACCTCGGTCCCCAGCTGGTGCGTCTCGAGAAGCATCTCCCGGTGGCGGCAGGGCTCGGCGGCGGGAGCTCGGACGCCGCAGCTGTCGTGGTGTGCGCGGGACGATCGATCGGTCTCGACCGGCTCGAGATGGCGGCGATGGCGGAGCGTCTCGGCGCCGACGTCCCCCTCTTTCTCACCGGTGGGACGCTGCGCATGAGGGGATTCGGGGAGGGCGTCGAGACGTTGCGTCGGCTCGAGGGTTTCAGTGTGGCCGTGGCGGTACCCGAGTTTGGTCTGCTCACGGCCGAGGTATATCGCGAGTGGGACCGTCTCGAAGGCCCGATCGGAGAGGCCCTTCCCGAGCGTTCGGCGCCACCCCGACTCCGTGACCTCACACTCTTGCGCAACGACCTGGTGCCCGCAGCCGTCTCCCTAGAGCCTCGTCTCGGCGACTACATGGCCGACCTCCGCGCCATGTGGGGGGTCCCGGTGTCGATGACCGGTTCGGGGTCTGGTTGTTTCGGCTACTTCCCCACCATCGAGGAGGCGGGCGATGCCGCCGCCGCCGTCGCCGGGTTCTCCAAGGTCACCCGTGGTGTGGACCTCCGGCCCCATGGGGTGATCATCCTCGCTGAGGAGGAGCGGGAGTGACCTCGACGGCGGGGGGCACAGTGGTCACGGGGTCCTACCGGAGCGGTCTCAGACGAGGCGTCTGTAACCTGGGAGTCCCCGATGGGACGCGTTGGGGGGTGGTGTAACCGGTAGCACCGTGGTCACGGGGTCCTGCCGCGGCAGGACCTGAGCATGTCTGCGGCGTTAACGTGGGTGTCCCCGCGGATTGGGGGGTGGTGTAACCGGTAGCACTGCAGGTTTTGGTCCTGCCGGAGCGGGTTCGAGCCCTGCCCCCCCAGCAACCAGACAGGAGACCGCTTGTCAACACACGTCGTGGTCCTCGCCGCAGGCGAGGGCAAACGAATGAAGTCCGATCTGCCCAAGGTAGCCCACCCGGCGGCGGGCCGTACCCTCGTGGAGTGGGTTCTCGACAGTCTGACCGGGCTCGACCCGGCGACGGTGACGGTGGTGGTCGGTCATGGCGCCGAGAGAGTCCGTGAGCGGCTCCCCACAGGTGTAGCGACCGCCGCGCAGGCGGAGCAGCGGGGCACCGGACACGCCACCGCCATCGGGTTGGAGGCGATCGAGGGGCTGTCCGCAGACGATGTTGTCGTGGTGCTCTATGGGGACACACCGCTGCTCACCCCGGCGCTGGTCTCATCCCTGGCCGGGCTCGGCCCCGAGGAGACGGGAAGGATCGTGGTGACCACCATGGACGACCCCACGGGGTATGGCCGGGTGCTGCGGGACGACGAGGGGGCCGTCGTCGGGGTCGTCGAGGAGAAGGACTGCACCCCGGAGCAGCGTCTCATCAAGGAGGTCAATGCCGGTATCTATGCCATCCGGGCCCAACCGCTCGAGGAGGCGTTGTCCCTGGTCAGCGATGACAATCACCAGGGCGAGTTCTACTTGACCGATGTGGTCGGCATACTTGCCTCTCGTGGTGACAGACTGATGGCTGTGAGCGCCTCTTCTGAGGAAGTAGCCGGCATCAACTCCCAGGATCAGCTCGCCGAGGTCCGCACGGAGTTGCAGCGGCGCGTCAACCACAGGTTGATGGAGTCGGGGGTCTGGATGCTCGATCCGCAGCGGACCTATATCGACGACACCGTCGTCGTCGAGCCGGGCGCCCGAATCTATCCCGGGGTCCACCTGGAAGGCGCCACCACGGTCGGCGCCGGGGCCCAGGTCGGACCGGACGTCTTCGCTAGGGACTCGACGATCGGTGCCGGGGCCACCGTCTGGTATGCAGTTCTCAGGTCGGCCATCGTCGGCGAGGACTGTGAGGTCGGCCCCTACGCATCGCTCCGGCCGGGCACGGTCCTCGCCAAGGGCGCCAAGGCGGGCACCTTCGTGGAGACGAAGAACGCCACCCTGGGGGAGGGAGCCAAGGCGCCTCATCTCTCCTACCTGGGAGATGCCACCATCGGGGCACGGACCAACATCGGGGCTGGGACCATCACCTGCAACTACGACGGTTTCGAGAAGCACCACACCGAGATCGGCGAGGACGTCTTTATCGGCTCCGACACCATGCTGGTGGCCCCCGTGAAGATCGGTGACGGGGCGGTGACGGGCGCCGGATCGGTGATCACACGTGACGTCGCCGAGGGAAGCCTGGCCGTGGAGCGGAACGAGCAGCTGGAGATCCCCGGCTACGCTGAGCGGCGCAGAGGGCAAAGGTCGGACGCGGAGGACTAGTGGAAATCGTCTCCCGCAAACGGATGATGGTCTTCTCCGGCGGGGCCAACGAGCCCTTGGCACAGGAGGTGACCGACGAGCTCGGCACCAAGTTGGGCCGTATCGAGAGGTCGAAGTTCGCCAACGGCGAGATCTATGTGCGTCCGGTCGACAGTGTCCGCGGCGCCGACTGCTTCGTGATCCAGAGCCACAGCCACCCGATCAATGACCACATCATGGAGCAGTTGATAACCATCGATGCCCTGAAGAGGGCCTCGGCGCGACGAATCACGGCCGTGGTCCCCTTTTTCGGCTATTCCCGTCAGGACAAGAAGGTCCTGCCCAGAGAGCCGATCACGGCGCGTCTTGTGGCCGATCTGTTCATGCAGGCAGGGGCCGACCGCTTGGTGTCGGTCGACCTTCACACCGGGCAGCTCCAGGGCTTCATCGACAAATCCTGGGACCATCTCACCGCCCTGCCCATCATCACCGACTACTTGCAGCAGAGTCTCAGTGGTGATGTGACGGTGCTGTCCCCGGACTCCGGGGGTGTCAAACGCGCCGAGCGCTATGCACGGAGACTCGACGCCAGCGTCGCCTTCATCTACAAACGGCGCGATCCGCTGAGCCACAACGAGGCCTCCGCCCTCTCCATGTCCGGCGAGGTCAGGGACCGTCATGTGGTCATCGTGGACGACATGATCGACACCGCGAGCACGGTGTGCAGCGCCGCCGAGCTGGTCAAGGGGGCGGGGGCGTTGAGCGTGAGGATCGCCGCCACTCACGGCATCTTCTCCGACCCAGCGGTCGACCGGATCAAGAACGCCCCCATCGAGGAGGTGATCGTCACCAACACCCTCCCCGTCGACCCCGATATCCAGGCGCTGGACATGGTCAGAGTGCTCTCCATCTCTCCGATCCTCGCCGAGACCCTCCAGGCGATATTCATGGACTCGTCGGTGTCCGAGATCTTCCTGGGCGACAACGCCTGAGCCATCGGTGACGGCAAGACATCGCAGCAACCCCACGCCCGACCAGGCGCGTCTCCGCATGGTCGTGCTCCTCATGCTGGTGGTCCTCGTCGTAGGCATCGTCTTCTTCCGCAATGGCGGGTCCGAGGGCCCCGACGACACGGTCTCCGCCGGCTCGACCACGACCACTTCGCCGGCCTCGACCCTCACCACCGGCGGCTCGGTCACCACCACGGACCCGGGCGCCGGGCTCGCCCCGCTGCAGGGGGTGGAGCTAGAGCTGGTCTACGACGGTTTCCGCCAGCCCATCGCACTCACTGCCCCGGCGGGGGACGACCGTCTGTTCGTGGCGCAACGGGTCGGCGTGATCCGCATCCTCGACGAGAGCCGGCAGCTCCTCGACCCCGCCTTCCTCGACCTCACCGACCGTGTCCTCGCCGGAGGGATCGAGCAGGGTCTCCTCGGGCTGGCCTTCCATCCCGATTACGCCGACAATCGGCGCTTCTTCGTCTACTACACCGACAAGGAAGGCAACCGGCAGCTTTCGGAGTTCACGGCCACCGCAACAGACCCCAGCCGCGCCGATCCTGCGTCGGAGAGGGTGCTCTTCGAGTTCGAGCAGCCCCCGGACGCCACCGACATCAGGCACTATGCAGGGAACCTGGCGTTCGACGAGGACGGTCTCTTGTGGATCTCCTCAGGTGACGGCGCCGACTCGAGGGCCCAGGCGCAGGACCCGAACACTCCGTACGGGAAGATCCTGCGCATCGACGTCGACGGCGGGGATCCCTATGGCATCCCCGCGGACAACCCCTTCGTCGCCGGGGGCGGGATGCCCGAAGTGTGGGCTTACGGCCTTCGCAACCCCTGGCGGTTCTCGATCGATCCCGTGGACAGGATGGTTTATATCGGGGACGTCGGTCACGGTGACCAGGAGGAGATCGACGTGGTCTCCGTGGACACCGGCGGCGGGTCCAACTTCGGCTGGTCGAACATGGAGGGCACCCGCTGTTTCCATGAGCCGGAATGCGACCCCGCCGATTACACAGCGCCGGTGATCACCTATCTCCACGCGAGCGAGGAAGAGAATGCGGTCACCGGCATCTCCGTGACGGGCGGTTTCGTCTACCGGGGCTCGGAGATCCCCGAGCTCGCCGGCACCTACTTCTACTCCGACTGGCTGGGTCTCCCCCCGGACGGAACCTGGATCAGGTCATTCCGGTTCGTCGACGGCCAGGCCACCGAGCAGCGTGACTGGACCGAGGACCTGGGCCCGATCGGCCAGGTCAACAGTTTTGGTCTCGACGGCCATGGTGAGCTGTATGTCCTCACCCACGGCGGCCAGGTGTACAAGTTCACTGCAGTCCGTTAGCCGGCGGGAGGAAGGGCGATCACCTCACCCGGATAGATGAGGTCGGGGTCCCCCGAGCGTAACCCGGCCCGGTTCTCCTCAATGACCGTGCGCCAGTAGGGGCTTATCTCCGAGTTGGACGCCTCGCGGCCAAGAACCACCTGGAGACGGCCGGCCGAGATCTTCCAGAGATGGTCCCCCGGCTCGACCACCACCTCGGTGACGGTGGGGGCCACGTAGGGCGTCAGCGGGATGCGGACGTGATCTGAGGTCTCACCCGCGCGGGCGGTTCCGGCGAAGAGCAGGGTGACCACGCCGAGACACATGATGGCCACCCTCAAGGCGTCCATGCGTCGAACGTAACTCGGCCTGAACACCGGGGGAAGGGGGTTACGATGCGGGGCGTGGAGCTGGAGAACCCATGAGGGCCAGGATCGGCGTGGCCGAGACCGACAAGCTGATCGAACTGGAGACTTCCGACGTCAAGACGTTGAAGAAGGAGGTGGAACGGGCCGTCACGGAGGGGGGTGTGGCCTGGTTCACCGACACCCGGGGTCGCAGTGTGGGGATCCCTGCGCGCAACATCGCTTTCGTCGAGATCGACGACAACGAGACGGTGAAGACCGGGGTGGGGTTCGCTCCGATGGCCTAGACGGCGCGGCGACGACGCTCGGCCAGCCAGCGCTTGCGGAGACGACGGCGGTCGTCCTCGGCGTAGCCGCCCCAGACACCCGACTCCTGGTTGGTCTCGAGGGCGTACTGGAGACAGTCCTCCTGCACCGAGCAGGTGGCACAGATGGCGATGGCGGCTTCGATCTGCTCCACCGCCGGACCGGTGGTACCCACTGGAAAGAAGAGGCTGGGCTCGGAGTCCCGACAGGCGGCCAGATCTCTCCAATCGGTGGTGGTGATGGTGAGCACGGGGGTTTTCCTTGGTTTGTGATTCTTTTCACAAGGCAGACCGCAGATGATACGGTTTGCCGATGGGGTTCCACGACGGACTGTACCGTCCGACCCCACGGCTGTAAACCCTTTTCTTCCATGAGATCATCCCTGACCAGGCCCTCGATAGTGGGGCATCGGGGCTGGCCGACCCGGTTCCCGGACAACTGTCTCACCGGGCTCCTCCAGGCCGCCACCGTCGCCGACATGGTCGAGGTCGACGTGCGGAGATGCGGCGACGGCAAGTTGATCCTCTCCCATGACCCGGTGATCGACGGTCACGTGGTGGTCTCCACCCCGTGGTCGACGCTCGCCGATCTGGACATCGGAGACGGTCATCATCCCGCACTGCTCGACGAGGCGTTGGCCGCACTCGCCTCCACCCCGATGATGATCGAGATCAAGAACAGCCCGGACGGCTTCGAGCCGGATCATCGGCTGGGTTTGGAGGCTGCAGAGCGGTCCCGGGCCGGTGACCTTGTCACCTCGCTCAACTGGGACACCGTCGACCGGGTCAGGTCGGTTTACCCCGAGGTGGCCACGGGTCTGGTGGTCGTCTTCAGCAACGGCGTCGACACCGCACTGCGCCGGTGTGCCGAGACCGGTCACCATGCCCTCGCCCTGCGTCACGAGATAGTCGTCGGTCCGCTTCCCGGGGTCGAGATCTACGCCTGGACGGTCGACGACCCCGACCGGGCCAGGGAATTGGCCGCAATGGGGGTCTCGGGCATCATTACCGACAGACCTGACCTGATCCGGGAAGCGCTGTGACCATCAAGGAAGAGCTCGCCGCCGAGCTCCGTGACGCCCTGAAGACCAAGGACGGACCCCGCCGGGACGTCATCCGCCAGATCGAGACCGAGGTGTCCCTGGCACGAAGTGCCCCCGGGTTCGGGGGCGTGGTGGACGACGCCCTCTATCGGCAGGTGATCGCCTCGTACACAAAGAAGATGGAGAAGGCCCGAGCCGAATACGTGGGCTTCGGAGAGCAGGGACGCGCCATGGCCGACAAGCTCGCCTTCGAGGTCTCATATCTCCAGCGATGGCTGCCAAGGAAGCTCGGTGAGACAGAGACTCGGGAGATGGTGCGGGCCACGATCGCCGACCTCGACGTGGCCGGAGACCAGAAGTCGGCAGGTCGGGTCATCGGCACCCTCATGAAGACCCACGGCGGAGATCTCGACGGTGCCCTGGTCAGCCGGATCGTCGCCGAAGAGCTCGGTTGAGGCTCCCCGACTACCGGCCGATGCTGGCCACGCTGTGGCCCAAGCCATTCGACGACGAGGAATGGTGGTTCGAGATCAAATGGGACGGTTATCGGGCGATCGTCTCGTCTGAGATGGGCCGAGTGGGGGCACGTTCGAGACGTGGTCTCGACCTCCTTGGGCGATTCCCCGAGCTCGCCGGTCTGGAGGTGCCCGACGGTGTCGTTCTCGACGGCGAGGTAGTTGCATTCGACGAGGCCGGTCGACCCTCGTTCTCAGCGTTGCAGACCGGGGTCCCGGTGAATCTGGTGGTGTTCGACGTGCTCTTCCACGGTGCAGAGGTGACCCAGCTGTCGTATGTGGAGCGGAGAGCCCTCCTCGACCGTCTGGGTCTGGCCGCCCCGATGATCGTCCCCGAGCCGACACCGACACATGGCGTCGGGCTCTACGAGGCGGCCAGGGCACAGGGCCTCGAAGGTGTCGTCGGGAAACGGATGGGATCGGTGTACCTGCCGGGGCGGCGCTCACCCGATTGGCGGAAGATCTCGGTCAGGAGGCGGATCAGGGCGGTGATCGGTGGTTATCTCCCCGGTGAGGGAAGCCGGGCGGCCACCTTTGGGTCGGTGCTGGTGGGTCTGAACGGTGTCGACGGGCTGCGTTGGGTAGGTGCGGTCGGATCCGGGTTCGATGAGGGAAGCCTCGTGGCCTTTAACGAGGCGCTGCGTCAGATCGTCCGACCGACCAGCCCTTTTGTCGACAAGGTCAGAGTCCCGTCCACACCTACCTGGGTGGAGCCGGTGATCGTCATCGAGGTGGAGTACAAGGAGTGGACCCACGATCATCATCTACGGGCGCCGGTGTACAAGGGTGTAGACGACACCCCTGCCGAAGAGGTGACCTGGGAATCCGAAGGGGCGCCTTAGCCGGCCTTGGCCTGCTTCGACTTGGTGGCCTCCACCGAGGCCTTGAGGGCCTCGAGAAGGTCGACGACCTTGGTCGGCTCCGGTGAGGATGGGGCAACGATCTCCTCGCCTGCCACCTTCTTCTCGGCGAGGGCTTCGATCGCTTCCCGGGTCTGGTCGACGTAGTCCGACGCCTCGAAGGAACGGGTGAGGTTGTCGATGATCATCCCGGCCATCGACACCTCCTCGGGGCGGATCTCGACCTCGGTCTCCAACTCCTCGAATTCTCCGTCCCTGATCTCGTCCGGCCAGAACATCGTTTCCATGACGATGACTCCGTCCTTGGCGCGCAGCGTGGCGAGCTGCTGCTTCTCCCTGATGGAGACCTTGGCGACTCCGACACGACCCTTCTCGTTCAAGGCCTCGGCCAGTATCCGATAGGCCTTGACCCCGGTCTTCTCGGGCGCCAGGTAGTAGGACGACTTGTACATCATCGGGTCGATCTCCGACTCGTCGACGAACTGGATGACGTCTACCAGCCGGTTGCTCTCTTTGTTGGCGGCGTCGAGCTCCTCGTCGGTGAAGACCACGTAGCGGTCCTTCTCGAACTCGTAACCCTTGACGATTTCCTCCCAGGCGACCTCCTCACCGTCCTTCTCCGCCACACGCTTGTAGCGGATCGGAGAGTGGTCGCTCTTGCGGAGCTGCTTGAACTTGGGCGTCTTGTTGTCGGTGGCGGTGTACATGCCCACCGGGATGGTCACCAACCCGAAATTGATGGCGCCCTTCCATATGGCTCGAGGCATGGGTTGAAGTCTATGCGTCCTCTCCGACTGATTTCGCGGTGTCACCGGTGGCGGCGCTGGGGGAGGCCGGTAACGGCGTCAGTGGCCCGACACGGATCTGATTCGGATGGGGGTCAATCGACCAACAAGAAGACCGAGTCACCGTTTCTGACCCGGTCGACGACCTTGATCCCGATTCGGTCCCCGGCGTGCGCCTCGGTCACCGGCTCGTGCTCGAGCTGCATCGATCCGACCTCTTGGGTGAAGTCGGTGGTGTTGCCGCTGAAGTGGAGCGTGTCACCTACCTTGATGGCGGGACCGGTCACCTCGACACCGGCGACACCCAGCGCGCCGAACCAGTGGTCGACGACTCCAACGAGGCTCTCGCTCATGGCTCATCCTCCAGAAGTCTCACGTCAAGCCTATATCAGGCAGCCGTACGAATGCACTGGTCATAGCGCCCGGCGGGGGACCAGGCCCCGAACCACTAGGTTGTGCACAGCCATGAGAGGGCTGACTCGGCCACGCAGCCTGGCCGGCGTGCTGGCGGCTTTGATGGCCATCGCGGGCTGTGGCGGTCAGGGTTCGATCGAGTCAGGCGACTACACAATCTACGTCCATGGAACGTCGCTGCTCCCTCGTGGTGGGATGACCGCGGGGGTTCTGGGAACACTGGCGATCAGGGACGGCTGCGTGGTGCTCGAATGGGAGGAGGAGGGGCTCTGGTACCCGGTCGTGTGGCCCGCCGGCACTTCGATCGCATCCGCCGAGCCGTTCGTCCTCAGACTGCCGTCGGGTGAGGACTTGGCGCTGGGGGAGGGCGTCATCGGCGCTGGTGGGTATCTCAGTCCGGAGGACCTCGAGGTGGAGATCCTCGATCACTGTCTCGGCGAAACCAGGGAGGTCGCCGTCTTCAACCCGGACGACGATCCCGAAAAGGCTGGCTGAATCAACAGCCGCGTCGGAACCAACCCCAAGGTTCTCACTTTCGCCGAGCCGGGCTGTGAACCTGGGTTCGTCGGGTAAGACACTGCCGCCAGGATTCGTTGATGACACTCGCTTGGTGAGCCAGCACTCGACACAGAACCGGGCTCTCAGGCCCACCGGCCCAATGGGCCGGACGACGAGATGAATGAACCCGGCCCTGGCTCAGAACGTCTTTTAAGTGTGAGCCGAGTTGCTGTCGCGGCCTGTATGACCGCTGTCGTGGTTGCCGGGTGCAGCGGGAACGCACCCGAAGGGAACACCACAACCCTGTCGACGGTACCGACCATCGGCACATCCGACACCTCACTACCGACACCCACAACTCCGAGCGTTTTCGTTCCCCCGGTCCGATCCGCTGATGGGATGACGTATATTGCTTTGACGCTTCTCGACGGCAGCCACGTCAGCCTCGCCTATCCCGATGACCTCGACCTGACAAGCGATGGGTTGGAGGTGCAGACGGTCGGTAGCCTCAATGGAGTTCACAGCCGGGCGATAGGTGTCCATTACGGCACACCGAAGTCCTTCGTAGCGAGGATGGAGGAATCGCACGGGCAAGGTGAACTTGCGGCGAGCCTTCCAGGCATCCACTTCCCTGGCGGCCCCGAAGGAGTGGTGGAGCTCGGGAAGTTTCCCGATGAGCCCATCGCTTATCTCGTCTACGACTTCGACCCATGGACGGTCTTTGTGTGGGATGGCATGGGTGGTGCCAACTTCCCCATGGGCGAAGAGGCGCTGGCTTCGTGGGCCGCGAACCTCTGGGGCGAGACCTACGCTCCCGGCTTCCTCGTCCTCAATGCGGAGCCGCCGCTCGAGCTCGTCGACGCCGCTGATGATCCGGGACCGGACGGGCCCGACATAAGGATCGATGGAAGTTCTGGGTCCCTGTTGGTTTTCATCAACGACTGTGACCGGATGACTCGACTCGACGAGGAGTCCTACGGCGACGAGGTGTTCGCCTTCTGCGATGAACCGACCAAGACGCTCTTCTTCGTTAGCGGCGATGCCCACGTGCAGCGGCGCGTTCACGAGCGGCTGCTTGTCAATCCTCCGCCGCCAGGAGTGTCAAACGACGAAGCTCCACTGCTGGATCAAGCTACCGGAAGCCGTGTTTATCTTTCAACGGATACTCAACTGACGGTGGTGGACGTGGACGCCGGGTCTGCCATGGTTCACGATCTGCCCGAGCTTGCGCCCGGAGATCCGTTTTATCGGTTGGTTTGGAGGGATGACAAGCTGGTCTTCTATGGACAGACGGATGTTGGTCCGGCGGTGTTCACTCTCGATCCTGCCACTCCTTCATCACCCGCGCTGATCGACGACGATGCCTGGTTCTTCATTCCATCCGCAGTTGAGGACCGTGTGTGGGTGGCTGGTCTGGACCCATCGAGTCCGGAGACCGTTCGTGCCCTCGAAACGCTCCGCGAGGTAACCGTGGACGGAGTCGTAACTACATCGCAGGTTTCTCCGCCCGATGGGCGATGGCCGGTGGTAGCCCTCGACGATGGTTTGGTCTTTCAGGTCGATCAGGTTCTGGAAGTTTGGGACCCGACCACTCAGCAGTTCGTCGAGACATTGCCTGGCCCTTTCCCAGTGGCCGCGTGGGGTAATCGGATTGTCGCTTGCTGGCAATGTGACCAGCTCGATCTAGTCGATTTGGATGCTGGCACGACACGCACAATCGAAGTTCCCGTCGGAGTAGCGGCGGTCGACGGCTACGGGGGTGCTTTCTCTCCTGATGGTCGCTACGTGGCGGTGGCAGGCCGCCTCACCAGGGGACCTTTGGCCGCCGAGTCTCGAGTGGTCCTGGTTCTCATTGACTTTGAGTCGGGCACCGCTTCCGTGGTGCCCGGCATCCCGAGCAATCTCGACGACTATCCGCAGGTGGCCTGGTCCACCAACGGCGATTGGCTGTTCTTTAGCGTCGGTGGTCTCGAAACCGGGACTGGCCAACTCTATGCCTATCAGCCAGGCGATGACACCGCCTACAAGGTTCCGGTTGTCCTCGATCGTCCGTATTACGGCATGGCCGCACGATGAGACCAGGGTTCGTCATGGCCCAGCACCGTAGAGGCTCTGCGCCTGCACCCCAGGGCGCCCGCCGTCGCTGAGCGGGGCTGCGCTCCCGGCAGGATTCGAACCTGCGCACCCGGCTCCGGAGGCCGGTGCTCTATCCCCTGAGCTACGGGAGCATCGCACCCAATGGTACGCAGGCATGGGGGCAACGGCTCAGCCTGCTGATAGGCTCGGCGCAGTGAGCGACACCTCCGAGGAGCCAGATCGGAAGCCGCCGACATGGGGTGGCTCCGGTCTCGGTATCGGGATCGCGGTGGGCGTGGGCATAGGTGCCGCCATCTCCTCCGTAACCGACGACGCCTCGTGGGTCGCCATCGGCGCAGGGGTGGGTGTGGCCATCGGCGTCGCCCTCAGCTCGTCGAGACGGCGGCCCGACGCGTCGCCGAAGGAGTGAACCGATCCCCCACGGCATGAGGTACGTCTCGACACGGGCCGACACGCCCTCGGTCGACTTCGCAGCCGCCTTGACCGGCGGGCTCGCTCCCGACGGAGGTCTCTACGTCCCGGAAGAGGTCCCCACCCTGCCGAGTGGCTGGGAATCCTGGTCGTACACCGAGGCGGTCGCCGGGTCCCTTCGACTATTCGGGGCCGGGGACGTCACCGACCTCGTTGCTGCCGCCGCCGCCCGCTTCGACCACCCGGATGTGGCGCCGATCGTGGAGGTCGCCGACCGTCTGGTTCTCGAGCTGTTCTGGGGCCCGACCCTC
>JAKEHF010000230.1 GCA_022615295.1 Actinomycetota bacterium
GAGGGCTTCGTCGAGCCCGGTATCACCGTCGAGGGGCTCTGGAAGCCACGCCTCGTCCAGGGTGATCCCCGACCCGTCCACCACCCGATACCAGAACCCGGGGCCGGGACGCGCCTCGCCCGGGATGTCGGAGCGCACCGTCGAGGCGATCAGGATCCTCCCCGGGCCGGAGGGCCCGGCCAGGGCCGGGGCAAAGCCGAGCCTCTCGCTCAGGTCGCCGGCCGGCAACCCGTATCTGCCGTTCCCCAGTGTCCCCACCGACACAACGAGGAGCACGAGACCGGCGAGGACGGCGAGGCTTTCCCGAGGTCTGCGGCTGAACACGTCGAGGCCAACGGCCACGACGAAGGCGGCCCCCAACGAGGCGAGGACTGTGAGAGCCTCCTCCACGCCGGGCCCGCCCCAGGGAAGTCTGATCGCGGCCATCGCTCCCAAGGAGATGACCCCGCCGGCGATCCCCAGCCAGCGCCCACCGACGAGGAAGAACGGGAGCACCGCTACCGCGACCGCGGCCGGCCACAACTCGTCGATGACGACATCGAGCCGGCGGGTCGGATCGAGGCCCCACCCCGGGTCACCCAGGAGAAACGGGACGGCCACGATCAGAGATGCCAGGCTGACCAGACCGAGAGTGAGGCGTCGACGACCTGAGCCGACGGTTGCCAGAGCGAAGAAGAAGGGAACGATGCCGAGCAGAGGGGAGAACGCCGAGACCGGGGCTCCGAAGAGGAACGCCCAACCCAAAGCGCCGTAGGAGCTCTCGGGACGGGGGATGACGGCTCGGATCGCCCAGGGAAGGAAGGCTGCCGCGGCCAGGGTCGGCCACGAACCCCGGCCCACCATCGCCGCCGTCCCCGGCCCGGCCACGAGGACGACACCGGCGAGATACCTCCCCGGTCCACGAAGGCCAAACCGGCCACCGAGACGGCCCATCCCGGCTATCCCGATGACCGCCAAGGCGATCGTGAACAGGGTCCTTGCCGCCCCCTCGGCACCGAAGAGGGCCGCCGAGAGAAGGGAGGTGGCCAGTGTCGCCGGGTGTACCGGTGAGGGCGAGCCCAAACCCGAGGCGTTCCAGCCGCCAAACCATCGCTCCAGTCCGACACGTGGCGCCTCGAAGGGGAGGGACAGCGCCACGTCGGGGACCCCCGTGAAGATCAGGGTGCGCGCCGAGACCACCGCCACTATCACTCCGATCAGGGCCCCCCAAATCCCGGGGGAGGCCCAGATGCGACGTGTCCGCCTGGTCAGCGCCTGATCGTCGTCGAAGAGGGAGAGTGCCTTGGAGGAGATCTCCGAGCCGATGTCGCGCAGACGCACCGAGCCCCGGGCCTGGAATCGGAAGAGCTCTTCGTCGCTGGCGACACGGACCAAGCGGAGTCGTCGGCGGAGACCAATGGTCGAGGGCAGGTGGTAGAGGTTCCAAAGCCAGGAGACGAGATGTCTCGCCGCGGGACGCCACCTCAACAACAGGAGGTTGGCCACCGAATCGGCGAGCGAGACCATCAGGTCATAGGGGACCACCCAGAGGAGGGTGAGCGGCCGGTAGGCGGTCAGCATCGCCCGGAGACGCCCCGCCTGCTCCCTCCAGCCACCGAGACCCTCGTTACAGCGGCCCTGGTGATACACCTCCGAGGAGGGGATGCTCACCACCTTGCCCCCGGCGAGCCGGCTCCTCTGGGAGAAGTCGAGCCCGGCGGCGATCGGTGGCAAGAGCACGTCGAGACCCCCCAGCCCTTGGGCGAGGTCGCGGCGGACCAGCATCGAGGCCGAACGGACAAACGCCACCTCACGGACCACGTCGTATTGCTGGAGGTCGATCTCGCCTTGCTCCAGACCCGTGTAGGGCTCGCCGAACACGTCGGTGGCGCCACCCACCGACTCGAGCTCGTTCGGCGTCCCGGCCACCAGCAACTTGGAGCCACCGAGGGAGGCCTGGTTCCGTGAGACCTCGACCACCAGGGCTCCCAGGGCGTCGGGACGAGGGCGAGCGTCGGAGTGGAGCAGCCAGAGGTAGTCGGTCTTCTCGTCGGTCTCCGCGATGGCCCGCTCCAGGGTCGGTGCGGTCAGATAGCCCTCCGGCGTTTCGCCGCTCATACCGACGATCACCACCTCCGGCGCCGGCTCGTACACTTGCCGGCCGACCACGGCCAGGGCAGCGGCCAGGTCGGCCCCTTCGACAACACTGAGGAGGATCCGCACCCGGGGCGCGCCGGTCACCAACGGGTCAGAGGGACTCTCCGCGGTGAGCGGAGTCGACGGGGCTGTCATGCGGGATGTCATTGTGAACCGGAGCGCGACGCTGAGCAATAACAGGACGATCAGGGTGACCGAGCTCTCGGGAGGCGTCGGCGGCGCAAGGATGGCACGCGGCCTCTCCCGATTGGGTCACGTCGAGCTCACGGTGGTGGTCAACGTGGCCGACGACGAGCGGGTGCACGGGCTCCATGTCTCGCCCGATTTGGACACCGTGGTCTATACCCTCGCCGGTGTCGAAGGCTCCGAAGGCTGGGGCCGCCACGGCGACAGCCACGTGGTGAACACAGAGCTGGCACGTTTCGGCCTCGACAATCGTTTCCTGCTCGGCGACCTCGATCTCGCCCTCAAC
>JAKEHF010000231.1 GCA_022615295.1 Actinomycetota bacterium
CGGTGCCAACAAGCCCGCCTGGCGCATCAGCCGCAACACCCGCTTCCCACCGACCCTGATCCCATGTTCCCGACGGAGGCGGGCCCTCACCTTGCGGTAGCCCTCACCAGCGAACGGTGAGTCGGAGATCACCTGGCGGATCAGCTCGGTCAAGTCGACCTCGCCGATCTGGGTGGCAGGCCCAGGTCGTGTTCCGAGCAGTTCGCCTCGGGCCCGACGGTGACACACCGTCGACCTTGGCGCTCCCAACACTTCACACACCCTGGCCAACGGGAACGGACCTTCCACCGCTATCTCGGCCGCCTCGGCGGCGGGATCTGAAGCCCCCTTTTTTCCGCCGCCCGCCGCAAGATCTCGTTCTCCATCGTCAACTCGCCGATCTTGCGCTCCGCCTCCGACAAGCGCCGATCCCCCTCGACCGGGGGCCGGCTCGCCTTCAACCCCTGCTTGCCCGACTCCAGAAAGTCGTCCCGCCACGCCTGGAGACGATGTGCCTCCACGCCCACCTCCCGAGACACCTCCTCGAGGGACTCGCCCCGCAGAAGCCGCAACACCACATCGATCTTGCGGTTCGCCGACCATCTCGGATTCGACCGGAAATCGCCGGCCTCGCTGTTGGATACCGACATGAGCGTCATGCTCGCTCCTATCTATCGGCTGTCCAACCACCCCGGGAGCGCTGGAGCAGTTGGCTATCAGCGCGGCCGTTGATTCAGAGAGCATGACTCAGGGGCCCATTCCACTATCAGCTTGTCCGACCGCTGGGTCTGGTTGATCACGTTGGCCTTCCTCGCCCAGTTCCACGCGCCATCATGTCGGCGATCCTGGGGTCATCCATCCGCGGCTGCGGCATCGAGATGCGGACTCCCGCTTCGGGCCCATCGAATCATTGCCCGACTCAGGTCCTTGATCGCGCCCTGCGTAGCTCCTGGCGCCTTTGCGCCAGGGCGAAACGCATTAGTCGGCATCCATAGTGGATCGTCGGGAGCGATGCCGCGTTGCGTTTCGGTCGCCCCCGTGACAGGGTCCGTGATCTCGACGTCATGGAAGGCTCTCATGAATGGAGCCAGTGATCGGAAGAACTCCTCGATCTCGCCGACTGGCGTCGGCTTCGCACCGTCGTCGGGGTCCCTTAGGTCATGCCACACGACGGCAAGGACGCGCAGCATCGTCGCTGACCCGAGCAGCGACTCTTCGCGAAGAGCCACAGGTTCGAGTTCTCCGCTCGCAACAAGGCGGAGGTCCTCGAAACCGGCAACCAAGGTGTCCAGGAATTCACTGACTCGCTTCGCCGAGGCGCTCTCGTTGCGAGCGATCTCCATCTCCTTGCGGCGACCGACCCTTCCGGATCCGACCAGGACACCATGCACGATGTCCGCGACAGCCTTGGCCCCGAGGAGGTTCGGGTTCGTCTTGCTCATCCGGGCTCGCTGGCCGTGCTCCACGCGGTCCTTCAGGAGGGGGTGGCTTCCAGCGAGCTCCATGGCGATCCGATGTACGACGGAGCGCTGATCCAAGACGGTCGTGAAATCCGGGTTCACGCCTTTCGCGTTCCGGGCGATGTCAACGAACATCTGCTTGCCGGCGTCGCGTGACGCCTCGACGAGCGTCGTACTGACGTGGGAATCTCCGACAGACCGGAGCTTGTGCTCAAACGAGTCAAGCTCCTTCCTGAGGGCCGCGGTCGCCTCGGCCGGTTGACCATTCGACTCCGACTTCCTGATCGCGTCCCTCAGGTCACGGATCCTCTCGGTGCAATGCTTGATCGCGATATCGAAGCCGAGTGCCCGATGTTGCCCGTCCAGGATTCGCCAAGCGAGGGTCATCGAAACCTGGAGCACAACCCAGGCGGTTCCGTTGCCAAACTCGTGGATCACGTTAGCGACGGCGAGTTCGCCAGGGTCGGCCCGCACGATCATCGGCGGGCAGATCCAGCCATGGCGATCGTCGTCGCGCAGTAGGTACTCAAGACCGAAGGCTCGCGCGCGCGTCTCCTGGACGACTCGGTTGTCCTCGAGGGGTTTGTGTGGATCAGGCAACTCCAGGACCTTGATGAGGTCGGCAACGGACAGGGTCACTGAGTAGAAGGTCCGATCGCCCTGCCGGTAGCGCGTCGCTGGGATCTCGACGGTGCGGGACACCCCCACGTCCACAGGGACCGATGATGTGTCGATCGTGGACTCCAGGCTCATGTTTTTCTCCTCTCGCTGTGGCCTTGGGGTGGTACCCGCAGGAAGCCCTTCTTGTTTTTACTGCTTCCTTGACCAGATAAGAAGCTTATTTATCACGTATTTTCTCTGCTGTCAAGATGTCGAGGGGTGACTGGGGCTGGCCGGCCTCTGTGCCCGGCTCGGGCTGGGGCGCCCTGGGAGCCAAGTTGGGAGCCATTCTCTGTGGAATCGTCCGGACGGCCGTGGACGCCGGTGGACTCGATGCCACTCAGGACCAGGCAGTGTGGACGTTCCTGGACGCCTACGGACACCGCTTGGAGATCTACGGATCAGGAGGTTGGGTGTTCGAGTCGCCCCGGGCGCGCTATACGACCCGGCGCCACTCGTCTCGGTCGGTCTCGGACTCTGGATAAGCCTTCGCCTCGCCGAGGCGATGGGCGGTCGCCTCGAGTACGAGCGGGTCGGGAAGTACACAGAGTTCAGCCTGACCCTTCCCACGTCTCGGGCCCGAGGATCCACCGACGCAGTGGCTCCTGAGACGGCGTCGCGACTGGGCCGGCCGCTCCCCGGTACCACCGGGACGGTTCACCTCGCCGTCTGAGGTCCGAGCAGAATCAGACCCTGGCCCTTCAGGTCTCGGCGATGAACACCGTCTTGTACTCGCTGTAGTGGCGGAGGGCCTCCATGCCCTGCTCCCGGCCGGTGCCCGACTGCTTGACCCCGCCGAAGGGTGCCTCGATGTGGACGCTCGACGAGGAGTTGACCGAGAGCATCCCGGTCTCCACACCACGGACCACCCGCAACGCCCTCCCGATGTCCCGGGTCCAGATCGAGCCTGAGAGCCCGTAGATCGAGTCGTTGGCCAGCCTGATCGCCTCCTCCTCGGTGTCGAAGGGGATCATCGCCACGACCGGGCCGAACACCTCCTCCTGGGCGATCCTCATCCCCGGCTCGACGTCGACGAAGACGGCCGGTGTCAGGAAGTTGCCCGGCGAGTCGAGACGATCCCCGCCACAGACACGACGGGCGCCCTCGGAGGTTGCGACCTCCAGATAGCCCTCGACCCTGTCTCGGTGCGAAGGCGTGATCAGCGGCCCCATCTCGGTTTCCTCGGCGGCGGTATCACCAAGACGGACCCCGCGGGTCATCTCGACGAACCGCTCGGTGAACTCGTCGAACACCCTGCGCTCCACGATCATCCGGCTCCGGGCGCAACAGTCCTGTCCGGCGTTGTCATAGACCGACCAGAGACTCGAGCCGACGCAGGACTCGAGGTCGGCATCAGCGAAAACGATGTTGGCCGACTTCCCCCCGAGCTCGAGTGACACCCTCTTGATCCCGGCCGCCGCATCCTGCATCACCCGGGTGCCGATCTCGGTCGACCCGGTGAAGGAGACCTTGCGCACCAGGGGATGTCTCACCAGGGCGTCGCCGGCGAACGAGCCCTTCCCGGGGGTGACGGTGAACACCCCCTCGGGCAGCCCGGCCTCGAGTGCCAGGTCGGCGAGGGCCATGGCGCTCAGCGGCGTCACCTCGGCGGGTTTGGCGACCACCGAGTTGCCCATGGCCAGGGCCGGCGCCACCTTCCATCCCAGGATCAACATGGGGAAGTTCCAGGGAACGATGGCGGCGCACACACCGATTGGCTCGTGAAAGGTCAACAGGGTCCCTCGGGCGTTCCCCGGGATCGTCTCCCCCCAGAACTTGTCCACCGCGCCTGCGTAGAAGTCGAACGTGGCCGCTACGGCTCCGATCTCCCCCCTGGCGGCCGTTATCGGCTTGCCGGCGTTGGCCGACTCGATCCGTGCCAGACGCTCTTGGTCACGTCGGATGAGGTCGGCCATGCGACGAAGCACGTCACGCCGGTCACGCACCGTCGCCTTCCGCCAAGTCCCGTCGCTGAAGACGGTCTGGGCCCGGGTAACGGCACGATCAACGTCCTCGGGCGTCGATTCGGGCACCGTCTCGATGACCCGGTTGTCCACCGGGTTGAGCACCCGGGTCATCAGAGCGGGGTCACGTAGGCGGCGGTGATCCCGCCGTCGACGAGGAAGGTGGCCCCGGTGGTGAAGGACGACTCGTCGGACGCCAGCCACAGCGCCGCCCGGGCCATCTCCGCCGCCTCCCCGAAACGTCCCACCGGGATGTGGATCAGCCGACGTTGCTTCTTCTCCTCGGTGTCGAGGAACTTCATCAACAGCTCGGTGTTGAGGGGGCCCGGACACAGGGCGTTGACACGTATCCCCTCCCGGGCGTGGACCACCGCCAGCTCACGGGTCATGGCCAGCACGGCTCCCTTGGAGGCGGTGTAGGCCACCTGGGCGGTGGCGGCCCCCATGACCGCGACGAACGATGCGGTGTTGATGATCGACCCGCCCCCGGCCCTGCGCAGGGCGGGGACGCCGTGCTTGCAGCCCAGGAAGACCCCCTTGGCGTTGATGTCGAGGGTGAGGTCCCAGACCTCCTCGGTGGTGGTCACGGCGTCGTCGTCGGAGGGGTGCATGATCCCGGCGTTGTTGAACATGACGTGGAGAGCGCCGAACTCCCTCTCCGCATCGGCGACCATGGCGGCGCAGTCGGCGTCCTTGGAGACGTCGGCGAGCACGGCGATGCCCTCACCGACGAGGTCGCCCACTGTGTCCCGGGCCGCCTCGAGATTGACGTCCACGGCCACGACGCGGGCCCCCTCCGCGGAGAAGAGGAGCGACGTCTCCCGTCCGATCCCCGACCCGGCCCCGGTGATCAACGCCACCTTGCCGTCGAGACGGCCCATCAGATCCGTTCGAAGTAGCGGCGGAACGCCCGCCCGCGGGGCACGCGGGCCGCGATCTCGGATACGAGAGAACCCTTGCCTCCCGCCCATTTGACGAACG
>JAKEHF010000046.1 GCA_022615295.1 Actinomycetota bacterium
GCGTAGAGAGCGCACACGCCCAGCATGATGAAGAACGGGGTGTAGATGTCGGCCCGGGTCAAGTAGGGCGGTGCGATGTACCAGGCGGCGACCAGCATCCCCAGCGTGGACAGGATCTGTGGGAGGGGGTACCAGGGTGTCCGGTACGGTCGATCGATGTCGGCCCGACGCCGTCGCAGCAACATCACCGAGATGTTGACCAGGATGTAGCTGAAGATCCAGGCCATCACCGCCGCCAGGATCAGGTTGATGATCGACGGTATGTCACCGTCGAGATAGATGGCCCCGACGATCCCGATCAGGGCGACGAGGATGATCCCGTTCCACGGCTCCTTGTAACGGGGATGGAGGTACCCGAAGGCCTTGGGCAGGGTCCCGTCCTTCGCCATCCCGTAGAAGATGCGGGGGATCCCGGCGAGCAGGGTGTTTAGGGTGGCCGCCGACGCCAGCAGCACCGCCACCCCCAGCCAAACCTTGCCGAAGTCGCCCATGACGGCATCGGCAAACGCGGGGATGGCGAGTGGGGTATCGAGGATGAACGTCCCGTCGCCGAGGTCGACGTTCTCCACTTGCCGGGCGACACCGGCGCCATAGAGGAACATCGCCACGGCGACCATGGTGACCCCCACGTACATGGCACGGGGAATGGTCCGGCTCACGTCCTTCATCTCCGAGGCGAGCGGTGTCACGTACTCGACGCCGACGAAGAGGAACAGGGCGAGACCCACCATGGTGAGGATGGCCTGGAGGTCGGTCCCCACGAAGGAGTCCCCAAAGAACCCGCTGATGGTCGACTTCTTCGAGGCCAGCACACCGACCAGGCCAAACACGACGAGGGTGACCCACATCACGAAGGTCATGACGATCTCGGTGGAGGCGTAGGGACGAATGCCGAGCATGTTGACGACGGCCAGCACCACCATCAGCCCCACACCGATCCACCACGAGCCGGTGGTCTGCAGCCCCTCGAGGAACTCGAAGTTGAACGAGGCGAGCACCCCGGCGGTCGCAGTCTCGGCCACGCCGGCAAAGACATGGACAACCAAATAGGCGGCGAGACTCCCTGTTATCGCCCAGAAACGGCCCATGCCGGCCGCGATGTAGTCGTAGACCGAGCCCGCGGTGGGGAGGATCCCGGCCGCCTCCGAGAAGCTGGCGGATTGGGCCAGCATCAACACGAAGGCGATGAGGATCGCCCACGCGAACACCCAGCCACCGGCACCGAAGCCAGTCTGCGCAGTAAGCAGCACAGATCCGGCGATGATGAGCCCGACCGCGGTCGCCAGAGCCGTCGGGAACCCGACCGCGGCCGCCTCGAGTCTCGTGGTCTCGCTCGACATCCGTTCCTCCTCGGTCAGCCGGACGAAGCTAGCAAGCCGACCCCGGCGCGTGCGGGCTGGTCACACCGGGTGGAGCAGCACGGGGAGGTGCTTGACGCCGTTGATGTGATTGGAGCGCAGTCGCACCGCCGGTCCTACGACCTCGATCCGGCGGACCCTGGCGGCGAGTGTCTCGAGCGTCACCCTCACCTCGAGCCTGGCGAGATGAGCTCCGAGACAGAAGTGTGGCCCACCACGGCCGAATGACACGTGATCATTGGGCGACCGGCCCAGATCGAGTCGGTGAGGATCGGTGAACACCTCCTCGTCGTAGTTGGCCGAGGCGAAGTACAGGACGACCTTGTCGCCGGCGGCGACGTCGACCCCGCCGAGACCCACGTCTCGGGTGGCGACGCGGCGATGGAAGTGGATGGCGGTGGCCCAGCGGAGGATCTCGTCGGCGGCCCTGGTCGTGTCCACCTCCCCCCGGCGAAGCCTCTCCCACTCAGCGGGATTCTCCGCCAGGGCCATGACCCCGCTGGTGATGGTGTGACGGGTGGTCTCGTTGCCGGCGATGACGAGAAGGAGGAAGTAGGTGCCTAGCTCCTCGGGCGTCAGGGTCCTCCCTTCGAGAGTGCCTCGGGCGAGGGCTGTAATCACGTCGTCGGTTGGCTCCCTGCGGCGATCCTCGGCGAGGAGCCAGGCGATCTCGAACGCCTCGAGGGCCGCCGGGTTGCCAAAGGGGAGCAGCCTTGCGTCAGACGTCATGGGAGCATCCCCATACTCGGGGTCATCGGAGCCGATCATCCTGTTTCCCAGGTCGACGAGCTCGTCGACCAGCTGGTCGGGCACCCCCATGATCCGTGCCAGCACCCTTATCGGCACCTTCTCGGCAAGAGCGGCGACCAGGTCGACCTCCCCTGTTTCGAGGATCTCCCCGACGAGACGCTCCGTGAGGGCACGCACCATTCCCTCATGGGCCCGGACCGCGGCCGGTGTGAAGTGGGCCGAGGTGAGTCCACGCAGCTTGCGGTGCCGCGGCGGGTCCTCCTCGAGCATGGTCCTTCTCGCCTCGAGTTGGTCGGGGTCGAGGTCGTCGAGGGTGATGACGCCGTCACGTGAGGAGAACGTCGCCGGGTCACGTGAAACCGTCAGCAGGTCCCGGTGACGGGTGACCGCCCAGAACCCCCGATGACCACCGGGGTGCTCGCACCAGGCCACCGGCGCCTCCCGTCGTAGACGTCTGAACTCCTCGTGGGGGACACCGGCGAGCCACAGATCGGGGTCGGTGAGGTCCACGCCGACCATCGGCCGGCTCATCTCAGCCCGCGAGCTCGTCGAGCCACCAGCCGAGGAGCCGCTCCAGAGCCTCC
>JAKEHF010000232.1 GCA_022615295.1 Actinomycetota bacterium
CGTCTTGACCGCGGCCACCACCTCGGCCCCATCGGCCATCTGGGGGACCCATCTCGGGCTCACGAAGGAGACGGCGTCGAACTCGTGCAAACCGCCGGTGGCGAGGTCGTCGATGAGGCGGGCCTTGTCCTCGGTGGGCACGAAGACACCGAGCGACTGGAGACCATCACGGGAGGACGACTCGGTGATCGTCACGCGGGTCGGAAGAGTCACAGGTCTGACGGTACCCGGCCCAGAACGAAGACCTTGATCTCCCTGTCCACCCGTTCCCGATACCTGTCGTAGCCGGGGTAGATGATGGCGGCTGCTCGCCAGATCTCTTCTTCTTCGGTGGGGCCGGCCCTCCGAGCTAGGGCCGGCACGGTCCGACGGCGGTATGTCAGGAAGGCCGATGGGTCCGCCTCGAGGTTGAGGGCCCACTGCGGATGGGCTCTCGAGCCAAACGAGGAGCCGATTACCGCCAGATCCTCGTCATAGGGGATCCCATTGAGGGGCACATGGCGGAGAAGACCGCTACGACGACCCCGAACACCGAGCCACACCACCGGCTGACCTCCGAGGAGACCGGAGAGGGTGGCCCGGCCACCGCTGACCCGAATTGCCACACCGTCGAGCGGACGCAGGACCCGAGACAGGAGCGCCGAGACCGGTCGGACACTGGCGAGGGCGAGAAGCCGGCCACGCACAGCACCTGGTGGACGGGACCGGTAACCCAGGTCGTCGAGGAGCCCCACAGACCGGCATCGTAGGAGCCACGTCGGGCGCGTCGTGGAGGTGCGGGGAGTCGAACCCCGGTCCGCTGAGCCGTCGGCGGAGGCATCTCCGAGCGCAGTCGTCAGCGAGCTTCGAACCGGAGAACTCTGACGACGAGCCTTCTCCGGTCTATCCGGTGTTGGTCTTAACCACCCGGTCCCGGCGCCCCGGGTGGGGCATCCCGCATTGCGACGCCCTCACCCGACCGGGCGGGAACCGATCGGAAGGACGGGCTGTCAGTTAGGCAGCCAGTGCGAAGTTGTCTTCGGCACTTGTTGGTTGCTCCGGTTTGTTAACGGGGTCCCGGAGACCCCGGCTCGCTTCCAACGCCTCAACACTCAACGTCGAAACCGTTTCACCCCCAAGGGTGCCTCCCTATTCTAGAGGCGGTCGAGCGTGAGCAAATGTGGTCGCCCTACGACGTCATCTACTCACGCCCGTCTGCGCCGGGCGGCGGCGGTCTCCATCTCCCGACGATGGTCCCGCTCCTTGATGGCCTCCCTCTTGTCGACCCCGGTCTTGCCCCGGGCCAGACCGAGCTCGACCTTGGCCTTGCCGTCCTTGAAGTAGACCTGGAGCGGGATCAGCGTCAGACCCTTCTCGGCCAGGAGCCCGGAGATCCTGTCGATCTCACGTCTCCTTAGGAGCAGCTTCCGGCTCCGCTCGGGATCGTGGCCCCCCTCCCTGGAGAACTGGTAGGGGGCGATATGAGCTCCCACCAAATAGGCCTCGCCACGCTCGACCTGGGCGTAGGCGTCCTTGAGCTGGAGTCTGCCTGCCCGCAACGACTTGACCTCGGAGCCGAGGAGAACGAGACCGGCCTCGAACGTGTCGAGCACCTGGTAGTCCCGTCTCGCCCGACGATTGCTGGCGATCACCTTGACCGCCCCCTCCCGGCCGTTCATCTAGAACCCGGTGGGTACGTCGGGCCCGGTCCCATCGGCGTCGCGTAGATAGCGGCTCAAGCCCAGCATCGAGCCGATGACACCGGCCAGGGCGCCGAAGACGAGGAAGAGCAGACCCCAGCGGAGGAACCACTGCTCACTCACGTCGAGGCGGAAGAGGACGAACCCCTCGCCGGCGCGGGCCAGGTTGGTCGAGCCGAGCCACACTGCAAACACGGCTAGGGCCGCCCCCACCAGACCCTCGATCAGCCCCTCGAGGAGGAAGGGAACGCGGACGAACCAGTTGGAGGCGCCGACCAGCTTCATGATGGCCACCTCGTCACGTCTGGCGTAGATGGCGAGCCGGATCGTGTTGGCGATCAGGACCACCGCCGACAGACCGAGGACGATGGCCATGCCCAGACCGAGGACGTTGAGCACATTGGACAGGTTCTGGAGCTGCTCGATCGAATCGGCCGCGGTGGCCACCTGACGCACCACCTGCTGCTGCTGCTCCAGCCTGAATCTGACCGACTCGTGGAAAGCGATGTCGACGAGCTCGATCCTGAGGGAGGCGGGGAGGATCGTGGGGTCGATGTCGAGCAGCTCCTCCCTATTGGCGAAGATCTCCTGGAACTCGAGCCACGCCTCCGACTTGCTGACATAGCCGACCGAGAGGACCTCTTCCCACTGCTCGACCTGGGTCTGCAGAGTGGCATGCGCCCCGGAGGGCACTTGGTTCTGGTCCTCGTCGTTGAGGAATGCGATGACATGGACCCCTTGCTGCCAGGCAACGGTGTTGACCCTGAGCACCTCGTTCACGACCAAGGCGCCAAAGGCCAAGGAGAGTGAGATGAACACCGCCAGCACCGCGCCGGTGACGATGAGGATGTTGCGGCGAAGGCTGACCAAGGCCTCCTTGATCAAGAAGATGACCTTGCTCACTCTTCCTCCGTCACCCTCTCGTATCGCCCCGACTCCTCGTCGCGGACCACTCGGCCCCCGTCCAGGGCGACGACCCGACGTTTCATGGCGTCGACGATGGCGTGGTCATGGGTTGCCATCACGACGGTCGTCCCGGTGCGGTTGATCCGATCGAGCAGCTTCATGATGCCCACCGATGTCTTCGGGTCGAGGTTACCGGTGGGCTCGTCGCAGAGCATGATCGGGGGCCGGTTGACAAACGCTCGGGCGACCGAGACACGCTGCTGCTCCCCACCGGAGAGCTGACGCGGGTAACGCTCTCCCATCTCGGACAGGCCAACCAGGTCGAGGACCTGGTCGACCTGGGGGCTGATCATCGATCGCGGTCTTCCCAGTACCTCGAGCGCGAAGCCGACATTCTCGCCGACGGTCTTGTTGGGCAGGAGCTTGTAGTCCTGGAAGACGGTCCCCACGGAGCGGCGCAGGTATGGGATCTTCCATCTGGGCAGCGTGGTTATGTCCTTCCCGGCGACCCATATCTTTCCCCTGGTCACCGGTTCGTCCCTGAGCATCAATCGGATGAGGGTCGACTTCCCCGAGCCCGAGGGACCCACGAGGAACACGAACTCCCCCTTCTGTATGTCGAGGGAGACGTCGTTGGCGGCCACGGTGCCGCCGTCATAGACCTTGGTGACGTTTTCGAGACGGATCATCTGATCGATCAGGGTTCTGCGAACCGGGGGTTGCCAGCACCGCTCAGCGACGCCTCCAACCCTGGGCTCGCGGTATACGAGCAGTCTGACAGCCCGACCTGGTCTGGCTGCGGTTCGTGGAACGCTAGATCCCCGGCTGGCCTAATCGGAAGCCCCGCGGGTCTCGTGACGCGCCCTCCTCCACCTCAGGTAGGCCTCGATGAAGCCCTGGAGGTCCCCGTCAAGGACACCTTGGACGTTTCCCACCTCGTGGTCGGTGCGAAGGTCTTTGGCGAGCTGATATGGCTGGAGCACGTAGCTGCGGACCTGACGCCCCCAGGCGGCCTCGCCCTGCTCCCCCCTGATCTCGGAGATATGAGCGATACGCTCGAGCCGGGCCCGCTCCGCCAGCTTCGCCTTGAGCATCGCCATCGCCCGGTTCTTGTTCTGTAGCTGGGAACGCTCGTTCTGGCATTGGACGACTATGCCCGAGGGGAGATGGGTGATGCGGACCGCGGTGTCGGAGGTATTGACGTGCTGACCACCGGCCCCCTGAGAGCGATAGGTGTCGACGCGGAGCTCCTCCTCGTCGATCTCGACATCCACCGCCTCACCGAGGTCGGGCACCACGTCCACCCCGGCGAAGCTGGTGTGTCTTCGGGAGTTGGAGTCGAAAGGGCTGATCCTCACCAAACGATGGACACCGCGCTCGGACTCGAGGTTTCCGTACGCCCGGTCGCCGCGCACGGTGAAGGTCGCCGACTTGATCCCGGCCTCCTCC
>JAKEHF010000233.1 GCA_022615295.1 Actinomycetota bacterium
AGGGCGGCCACTGCCGCGGCGACCCAGACGGAGCCCTGCATGGCCGTGATGAAGGCCGACCGGGCCGCCTCGACCAGTGGGGCCGCAGCCTCGCCGATCTGGGCGGCCACCGCCAGCGCTCCTCCGAGGGAGTCGGCTGCGACGTCGGCCGCCTCGGCGGGGAGGGGGGAGGCAGCCACCACCGGTTCCATGGTGGCGGTGTATGACGAGGCGAGGAGGCTGCCGAGGATGGCCACTCCGAGGGCACCGCCCACCTGACGCGTAGTGTCGTTCATCGCCGACCCGACCCCGGCCTTGGCCAGGGGGAGCGAGCCCATCACCGACTCGGTGGCCGGCGCCATCGCCGAGCCCATCCCGATCCCGAGCATGGAGATCGCCACCGCCACTCGACCATATCCCGAGACGTCGGTGATCGTCGCCAGCACCGCCATGGCCCCGGCGACCACGAGAAGACCAGTGGCGACGACGATCTTCGTCCCGATCTTTTCCGTGACCCGAGCCGCGATCGGTGCCGCGATGACCATCGTGGCCACCGGCATGATCCGAAACCCCGCCTCTAGGGGAGTGAAGCCAAGGACGAACTGGAGGTACTGGGTGAGGAGGAAGACCGTGCCGAACATCGCGAAGAACACCAGCGTGATCGCCCCACTGGCCGCGCTGAAGCGAGGGTTCTCGAAGAAGCTGAGACGGAGCATCGGGTGCTCGGTCCTCGTCTCCCACCACAGGAACATGACGATGAGAATCGCGGCCGCCCCGAATCCAGTTAACACCAGGGCGTCGGTCCAGCCGCGGGTCGGAGCCTCGATGATGGCGTAGACCAGCGCCACCAGGCCCCCTATCGAGAGGATGGCGCCGAGGGGGTCGAGGGGTGTTGCCTCGGGGTCCTTCGACTCCGCGACCAACACGGCGCCCGCTCCAAGGGCTGCTGCGACCACGAAGACGTTGATGAGGAATATCGAGCCCCACCAATAGCTCTCGAGGAGCCATCCCCCGAGGACCGGTCCCAGGATGATGCCGAGACCGGCGAAGGCCGCCCATGCCGCGATGGCCCGGCCACGCTCCGGTCCCTGGAACACGTTTGTGATGATCGAGAGGGTCGACGGCATGATCAGCGCCCCACCGACACCCATGACGGCCCGTGCCGCGATCAGGCCTCCGGCCGTGTCGGCGAGCGCCGCGGCGACCGATGCCACTCCGAAGACCACGAGTCCTGCGTTGAGGGCCAGCTTGCGGCCGAAACGGTCGCCTAGTGCCCCCATGGTGAGCAGCAGCCCGGCGAAGACCAAGACATAGGCGTCGACCATCCACTGCAGCTCGCTGGCCGACGCCCCCAGCTCACGGACCAGGGTGGGCAGGGCCACGTTGAGGATGGTGTTGTCGAGACCGATGATCACCAGGCTCAACGAAAGAACCGCCAGGGTCGCCCATCTTCTCCGGTGAGTTGTCTCTGCGTCCATCATGTCTCTCCTCTATACAATACGAGACTGTATCGTATCGTAATCACTGGGAGACGTCAAGGGGGGATCACCGGGTTACCGGACCAGCCTCGAGGAGCCGGCGGATCCGGGATCTCTCGCTGTCGCTCATGTGGGGGTCGGCCAGTCTCATCTCGGCCAGTTGGGTGACCAGGGGGGCCAGAAGTCCCTTGTCGAACGCGGTCAGGAAGAGATCGGCGAATCTGGTGAGTGTCTCTCGAGACAGGGGTCTGCTGCCCCCGGTGGCCTCGACGTCGACGACCTGTGTCAGTAGCCACACCAGGGCCGGGTCGGCGCCGATGGGGCCCCTCCCGGCGTCGGTCCAGTCGATCACCACCGGGCCTTCGTCGGTGAGCACGACGTTTCCGGGGTGTAGGTCGAGGTGGACGAGTGCCACACCGGGCTCGATCACCGCGGTGAGCCAGGCTGGCCCCGGAATCTCTGCGAGTCTGTGGTGGAGCTCGATGAGGGTCGTCGTGTGGGTGCCGATCGAGCTCGGGTCGGCCACCATCGCCTCACGCATCGTGGGGCCGTGGAGACGTGTCATCACCATCTCGGCCGGAGTGACCTCGTAGACCTCCGGCACCGGGAAGCCGAAGGCCGCGGCATGACGCATGATCTCGGCCTCTCGAGCGGTGTCGGCCGGCACGCGGTAGCGCCGGACCACCCTGGTGGCGTCGAGGGCGTAGACGTCTGCTGTGCGCCCCGAGGCGAGAAGTGGTCCGGGGGACGACAGAGCGCGCCCTCTACTCGTGCTCGTTGACCTGGATCAGCAATCCGTTGGGGTCTTCGAGAACGAGCGATCTCCCGAAGTTCTCCTGCCGGATCCCACGTCTCACCGCCACCCCGGACCTCTCGAGACGGGCGATCAAATCCTCCAGGGGCTCGTCGCTGACCAGGGAGAGCTCGACCCCGGAGCCGAGCGGCGATTCGTCGACACCGTGGAGGGCGAGGACGCAGTCACCGACATCGAAGCTGGTCCAGACCGGAGAGCTGTGGGCGGGGCCGCTGCCGAGCACCACCGAGTACCAAGCCTCCGAAGCCTCCATGTGCGTGGTGTAGACGATGGTCTGGAGCCTGATCACTTCTCCTCCTTCTCGGAGGTGATAGGTCTAGCCGTCTCTGCGCGGAGTCGTCGTGTCCGATGCGTCGGTACGGTCTGTGGTCTCTGTCGCCGTGGCCTTGGTGGTCGGCGTCGCTGTCGTCGTCGTTGACCCTGTCGCCGGCCGGTCGGTGGGCGAGGGCCGGTCGCTCTCGGTTCGTCTCTCCTCGAGCTCCTCGGCCACCCGGTCGATCCGATGTATCAGCCAGGGATGGCCCTCGGACACGGTGTCGCGCGCAACATCCATGTGATCACGGATCACCGGCTCCGGGGCGTC
>JAKEHF010000234.1 GCA_022615295.1 Actinomycetota bacterium
ACGAGGAACAGTCCTAACGCGAATACCGACCAGATCCAGAATGCGCTCTGCGGACCCTCGATCGAAGGGTTGAAGAATGCCTCGACGTGGATGGCGAGGACCCCCACCATGGCCCAGGAGGCGACACCCGACAGCCTCGGGTAGCCTGCCGATGCCAGACGTCTTCTCGTTGCGTTGACCTCCTGGAACCAGAAACCCCACATGAGGATCCACAGTCCTAGTCCGACCCATCCGGACCTGGCCAGGATCGTGAGATGGGTGTTGTGCGCGTTGCGCAGCCCGATGTCGGTCTGAGGCACGTGATAGATGGCGGCCACGTTGGGCCCATACCCGTGACCGGTGAAGGGCACATCCTCGTTGACACCCTCCCAGATCTCGCCCCAATGTCCGAGACGCCATGAGATGTTCCCCCCAAGACCCCCCTCGCCCTCCTGGGTGAGGATGCTCACCACGTTGTCGGCGAGTTGCTCGGCGGACAGCTCACGCTCCCCGACATCGATTCTGGGGTCGATGACCGCGGTGGCCAGTGCGACGAGGAGGAGGGTCCCGCTCATGGTCACGATCAGACGTGTGCGGCTCGGGTAGAGAAGCAACAGCAGCGAGGCGCCCATGATCACGGCAAGGAAGCCACCCCGACCCTTTGTCGCCAGGGCGAGGACCCCGGCCACTCCGATCCCCGTCATGATGAGACGATTCCGCTCGCCTCTCGTCGTCTTCGGGTCCCAAACCAGCCAGAGGAACCCGACGATCATGAGCAGGTGCACCTCCGCCCTCCCCGGGGCGAACGAAGTCAGGTCGACATCGCTGTCGGGCACGTTCCCCAACTCGAGCGTCTCGGTCACCGTGGTCGCCGCGAGCCACGGGATCGCCAGCGGCATGAGGGCCCGATATGCCGAGAACCACCTCAGCAGGGCGCTCGGTCGGTGCACCAGGACGGCGAGCACTGCGAGGGCGATGATCAGATAGATCCAGACCGCGGCGTCACGGACGGCGACGACCGGATCGTCCCCGAAGAGACTCGGGATCAGAAGGAGGAGACCCCAACCGGCATAGAGGAAAGCCGGGGGAGCGACGTTGGTCCGTTGCCACAGCCCCTCCCACATCGTGATCCGAATCGCACCAGCAATACCGAAGAGGAGCACGATCTCACCGATGAATAGCTGGGTTCCCGGGACGTGGAGGTGTGCGAAAGTACGATCGAACAGGAGATAGCCGGCCAGGAGCAACGGGAGCAAGACCTCGAACCGGCGTGGTCTTCCTTCGACACGGAATGGTGCGAGCTCGACGTCGGAGGTGGTCATGCCTAGTCCAGCACCTCGCCGTAGATGCTGCGTAACACGTCCTCGAGATCGGACGACACCTCGTTGAGCTCCCAACCTGAGACCAACCCGCAGTTCCCTGCGTCATATAGCGCGTTCGCCGCACCGTCACTGTCCTGCCACTGCACGACGTTGCCACTCACCTCCACGGCGCGGCACTCCGTCTCGTACTGATCCCAGACATAGATGCCGACGTTCGACCATGGATGGGAACGGGAGAACACCAGATTGTCCAGCACCCTGATGTTCCGTCCCCCGGCCACCCCAATCCCGACCTGACCGGGATTGATCAGGGTGTTGTTTCTGACGAGTTGATGTGAACCCCCGTTGTCACCGACCAGTATCCCGGAGCCGGAGCCGCTTGACCCGCCGCCAATCACCAGGTTGTCCTCTACGGTCAAGGGGCTCGTCTCCGTTCCACCGGATTCGTAGATGTTGATCGAGTCCTCGGTGTGCGCCGCGCCGTGCTCGTTGACTATCTCGTTCCCCGAGACCTTGTTGCCGACACCCGTCACTTTGTCGTACTGCACCGGGTTGCGTCCGGCATTCGAGATGAGACTCCCGGTGACGATCACGGTCGTTGAGTCGAGGGCATATACGCCCGATGCGGAGTCAAACAGCTCCGAGCTCTCGACCACGACCGACGACGAGTCCTGTATGAAGATGGCCCGGCCGGCGCAGGGTCCGATGACCGCGTTGCGTATGACCACATCGCTCGAGTGCGTTATCCGGATGCAGTCTCCGTAGGGGTTGCTGATGATGAGGCCGTCGAGGACCACTCCGGTCTCACGATCCAGCCGGAGCTGGCCCTCCAAGGGAGATGGGACGAGTGTCGCCGGAGCCGTACCCTCGCTCACCGAGACGTCGGGGGTGGTAGGCGGTGGCAGCGTGATGATGGTTCCACCCCCTGTGCAGGCCGACAAGACCACCGAGCCCAAGAGCACCGCCGCACCGCGCCGCCCAACCCCGTTCCCCATCGGGTCAGGCTAGTTGGCTCGACTCTGTAAGCCCTCTAGTGATCTGTCGCTTGAATAGTGTGCGCGTGTCTCCGAGCGATCGGCGTCATCTGGCAAGGAGAAAAGCGCAGTCGCAGCCGGGAGCTGCGACGAGCATTTTGGACGCAGCCAGGGGCGTCGAGGGCCGGAGAGACGCCACAAGTGTTCATGCGACGGGTCACCAGGGCCGGCCTGCGACGATCACCAACTGTTCTCGTTCCATCCTGCGACGGAGCCGCAGCCCCCTCCGTCCCAAGCCGGGTTCGATTGGCCCGAGCTGTTCAGCCAGTTGACGCTGTTACCCCTCACCTCGATCCCACCGCAGGAACCACCGGACTGGTTCCAGACGTAGATCCCCACGTTCGACCAGGGGAACTGGGCAGAAGACACGGTGTTGTTGACCACACGGATATTGCTCCCACCGGCGACACCTATGCCGGCCTGACCGGGATTCGTGAGACTGTTGCCCTGCACCAGCACGTACGAGCCCCCGGCATCGCCGAGCATGATCCCCGAGCCCGAATTGCTCTGGCCCGTGTTGTCCCGGAGTGTGTTGCCGGTCACTCGGAGCCAGCTGCCCGAGGTTCCCGACGATTTGAAGATGCTGATCATGTCCTCGGCTCGGCTGTTGGTGATGGTGTTGCTCTCTATGCGGTTTCCGGCACCGGTGACCTTGTCGAACTGAACCGGATTGCGGCCCGAGCTCGTTATGTGGTTCCCGACCACGGCAATGCCGCTCGAGGAGTGTCCGTAGATCCCACCTTTGCTGCTCGAGGTTTGGATGGTTACCCCCTGGATGGTCACACCGGATGACTTGTCGATGAACACTCCCCAGTCCCCGCACGGGCCGATCGTCGAGTTGCGGATGGTCACGTTCGACGATCCGATGATCCTCACACATGCCCCGTTGGGGTTGGAGATGGAGAGATTCTCGAGAAGGAGATTCGACTCGCCATTGATCGTGATCGGCCCGCTGCTCCCCTGCGGGAAGGTGGCCGGAGGCGAGGTTGTGGGGCTCGTCGAGCTCGTGCCTCCCCCGGTCGTAGACGATGACGAGCCTGCTGTGGAGGTCGGGGCCGTGGTCGTCGTCGTCTCGGGCACCAACGTGTCGACGACCGTCGATGACGGCTCGGGGTCGTCGGCTATCTCAGGTGGGAGGGCAAGCCCGACGCCCAGCTGACGCAGTCTTTGACTTGGTAGGGCCTCCAGGTCATCGCCGTCGGGCAGCAGGAGATTGTTGGCCAACTTGTCCGGCTCCTCGAGGGCCCCGAGGTCCGCGGAGTCAGGGGAGTTTGGTGTGACGAGGGTGAGAACGCTCAGGGCGGCGAACACGAGCGCGAACGCACTCAGCCCCAAAAGCATCCGCAATGCGATGGGCGGGTCCGACACGATAGGATCCTCCGGGCAGTGGGGGTATCCGAAGTCTTTCGGCACGGGCGCGTCGGACTTGAGATGTTTTCCCGGTTTGGGTCTGAGGTGTCGTCCTTGCATTCGTTGGGCGGTGAGCGGCCCCAACTGGTAGTGCCCGCTGTCGCTGGTGACCCGATGCTCGGATTGGGAGCGCACACCCTAACCACAACGAGTGGTAATCGCACAAACGGCTTCTAGGTGGCACACCGAGATCCCCCTTCGAGACACGACGTCTTCGGCACCGACGTCTCGCTGACAACCATCCCTGAGGTCGTTGGCCACCTGCTCGATCCCCCGGAGGAGGGTCTCGTCGTCGCCATCGCCAACGTCCACTCGGTGATGACCGCGAGACGTCAGCCCGCCCTGCGCCGGGCGCTCGCCACCGCTGGGATCGTGACACCGGATGGCATGCCCCTGGTTTGGGCTCTCCGAGCTGCCGGCCACGATTCAGCGATACGAGTCACCGGCATCGAGGTGATGACCGAGACCCTGAAGAGGGGCGGTGACACCCGTCACTTCTTCTATGGGAGCACCCCCGAGGTCCTCGCCTCGATCGGGTCCGTGGCGGCCGAGTCTTACCCCGAGGCGACGGTGGCAGGGATGCTGTCACCGCCGTTCCGAGAGTTGGACGACACCGAGAAGACCGACCTCGTCCGCCAGATCCGGGCCGCGGCTCCGGATGTCGTCTGGGTTGGGCTGGGCATGCCCAAACAGGAGCATTGGATGGCCTACGCCCATCCCCTGCTCCCAGGAGTCTCCCTGGTGGGGGTGGGAGCCGCTTTCGACTGGCTTGCAGGGACCACCCCTATCGCTCCGCAATGGATGAGGGATCGTGGTCTCGAGTGGCTCTACCGTCTGATACTCGAGCCGAGACGAATGTGGAGAAGGTATGTCTACAACAACCCTGCGTTCCTGATCCTGCTCGTGGGCCGTTACGTGAGGACCGCTGCCGGCAGGCTCTTGAGACGTCGGATCAGCTGAGTTCGCTCTGCATCCCGAGTCCGAGGGGGTCTCGCATCGACCCGCGACGAATGAGCATCTCCTCACGCAAAGGCGCCTTGTTGTACACGTAGCCCTGAACGGGTTTGCCGGTGAGCCGGATCCGGTCGCTCGCTTCGGCCAAGGCCGCGACCTCGCCCCCGTGGGAGACCACGACCACTACACCGTCGCACAGACGCACGACACTCCCCGAGTAGGCGACCTGGAGCATGGGAGGAACGTCGACAAGGATCAGGTCGTAGGCGGCCCTGAGCTCAGAGAAAAGCGTGACCACCGCCTCCCTCCGGAAGAACTCGGGGGCGGATATCGACTGACTGCCACGTGACAGCAGGTCGACAGACAGCCCGTCGAGCATGTGGATCGAGCGCACCGCCGAGGTGAGGGAGATTCCCACCTCCACCATGTCGGTGAGACCCGGATACCAGCCCTTGTTCTCGGAGAGGAGCCCGGTGAGAGCCTGGTCACCGAAATCTGCGTCGATCAGAAGGACTCGTCGGCCCTTGGTGGCCAGCCCAGCACCGACGTTGGCAGCCGTGATCGTCTTCCCATCGCCTATCAGGGGGGAGGTGATGGCGAATATGCGGGCAGCAACGGCCGAGCCGGCCGCGAGCTCGGTGAGATCCACCGAGTCGGTTAGGGCGGCGCCCGCAAAACGGAATGCCTCCGCCGACGCCGAAAGCGGCGAGTCGCGGATCGGGAGCACCGACTCCAGGTCCTCGGCCTCGAAGTCGGGGATCTCGCCTAGCAATGGTGCGCCAATGATCGCCTCTGGCTCGAAGCGATGTTCGAAACGACGTGCCCGCTTGGAGCGGCTGTAGGCGACCCCTACACCAACGCCGAGACCGGCGAGCAACCCGATGGCGGCAAGACGCCCGAACCCCATCGACCGCTGGGCCTCCTCTGCCGGCGAGAAGAGGACCACGCCGTTGGTCGCTATCGCCGCATCAACGCTGACCTGGTCGCGACGCAGGACGAGCTGGGCCCTTTGGTTGAGGATCTGGGTGCGTCGCTCGAGAAGGGTGGCCAGCGCAGGATCCTGACCCTGGACGGTGCGGATGAGCTGCAACGCCTGGAGCTCCTGGAGGGCGCGGTCGAGCGCTTCCGGGCTCAGAGCCGTGGTCGACGTGACCAGGGTCATCAGGTCCTCGACGGCCTCGAGGATCCGCGCGTCCACGTCCGAACCGGGAGTGAGGGCGACTATTTGAGCATCGAGCTCCTCCAGTTGAGCGTCGACGGCGGCGATCGAAGTATCGAGTTCGGAGATGGCCATGGCGAAGGCGGCGGCGTTGCGGCTGTCTTTCACCTCCTGATAGGCCTCCAGGAAGGCCGTGCTCAGCTCGGTCGCCACATCGGGGTCGTCTGCGGTCACCGAGAGCTCGATGAGCCCACTCTCCGGGTTCGATGTGGTCTCCCTCAACTCGAGCACGTCGCGTATCGGCAGGTCAGCGATCTCGCCGCCGACCGCCTCCGCTGCGGCCCGGGCCACCGCGGTCGACTCGATGATGGCCACCTGATCCGCCACGTACCGGCGTGGGTCACGTGTGGAGGCGGTCTCGAAAACGGTGGACCCCTGGGGGTCCTCCACGAGCACCGACGATGTCGCCACCCAGTCATTGACGAGGAGGATCCCGGCGAGAACTGCGAGCACGACACCGCCGGCTCCACACGCCAGAACCGCGGCGCGGTGCGCTTTGGCGGCTCCGAACAGGGTCGGCTCGAGTGTTTGGCTGAAGGTCAAGTTCCCACCCAATAGTCCGCCATCGCCCACAGAGGCTAGCCCCGGACCTATCAGGCTAACCATCGAGGGATCCAACGAGAACCGGCCGTCGACCCAGGTCTCGACTGGTGGATTGCCAAGAAGGGGCGATAGCGTGTCGTCGTGGTACGCAAGACGCTCATGAGCCTCTCCGCCGGACAGATCGACTCCGGTCTGTCGTCCATCGCCACCTTCGTTGCTGGGCTCTATGCGGTGAGCTCTTTCGGAACCACGTTGCTCGGGGCCTACGTGGTGGTCTTCACCGCCTGGAACCTGGCCAGAACTGTTCCCAGTGAGTTGATCTATACACCGTCTGAGGTCGTGGCCGTCGGGCAACAGGAGGCCAGACGCATCCGGGTGCTCGACTCCAGCCTTCGCAGGGGAACATTGGTGTCCCTGGCGGCGGCGGCGGGCGTTCTTGCCACGTTCATGATCATCGAGGGTGACGTCGGCTCGGAGGACGCAATGGCACTGGTCGTGACGGCTGCTGCGGTCACCGTGATCGCCCCCCTCATGGACCATTGGCGGAAGATGTTCCACATCGCCGGCTCTTCTTGGCGCGGGGCAACCACCGCGACAGCCCAGATGATCGTGACGATCTCGCTCATCGTTGCCCTCCACGGACGGCTCGACCCGGCATGGATACCATTCGGCGCCCTCGCCACCGGTTACGTGGTCTCCGCCCTGGTCGCTTTCCTGCTCACCGCCAATCTGACGCGCCATGACGGAGTGATCCCCGACCCTCCGGGCTGGGACGAGCTCTCCAGAATCGGTCGTTGGCTCCTTCTCGCCAATATCGCCGTGTTCGGCAGCGACTTTGTGCTCGCCCTGATCGTCCGGGCGGCGATCGGGCCCGACGTCCTTGGCTATGCCGAAGGGGCGCGAGTAGTGGCTCGGCCGGTGATCATCCTCGGTCTGGGTTTGGCCGCAGTCCTCGGTCCCAGATCGGTGCACGCCGGGATGGGCCCCGACCCGCGGGCCTCTCGCGCCACCCGACGTCTCTTTTGGTGGGTCAGCAGCATCGGCGGGCTCCTATATCTGCCCCTGGTCGGCTCGGCATGGGACCTCAACCCTCTCCCCGACATCCTCCCCACCGCGTACGTGATCGACGGGCTCGTGGTGCTCTGTGTGGTGGGGGCCATCGTCTTCAACCTGGCGTTGCCTTGGTGGTTCGAGCTGCTGGGAGGTCGGAGACAACACCAGCTGGCAAGGGCCGAGGTCGTAGGCAGCATCCTCAAGACCGGGACCGGTCTCCTGGCGCCGTTGCTCCAGGCCTTCACTCTCCCGGTGGCATGGACGGTTGCATTCGGGGCCCGGGCCATCGGGCTGGATATCTATGCTCGCCGGCTCTTTGCCTCCCCGGCAACCGGCGCCGGGGAGGAGGCTCTGGTCACAGGACTCGACGCGACGAGTGAGGGTTAAGGTAGGCCTGTCATGGGGAAGAGTGTTGCGAGAGCTCCGCGGGTCAGTGTCGGAATGCCCGTCTACAACGGGTCCAACTTCGTTGCGGAGGCGATCGAGTCGGTGCTCGCCCAGACCTTCGACGACTTCGAGCTGATCATCAGCGACAACGCCTCGACCGACCAGACACCGGAAATATGTCTGTCCTATGCGGCAGACGACAAGCGGATCCGTTATCTGAGGAATCGGAAGAATCTCGGGGGCGGGCCCAACTACCGGAGGGTATTCGAGCTCAGTCGCGGGGAGTTCTTCAAGATCGCCAACCACGACGACGTGTCACATCCCGAGTTCCTGGAGCGCTGTCTCGCCGTCCTCGACGGGAATCCCGCAATCGTGTCGGCCTACCCCCTCACCGCAGACATCGACTCCTCAGGTCAGGTCATCCGTAAGCTCCCCCCGGCGCCCCAGTTCGAGTCGTCGGACCCTGCGGTTCGCATCTGGGAGGCGCTCCAATTCGAGAGGGAGCCGATGGCCCTCTTCGGGGTGATGAGATCGAATATCCTGGCCAAGACGGGCCTCATGCCCTCCTCACCGTCGGCCGACCGGGTATGGCTCGCCGAGTTGCTCATGTGGGGTCCTTTTGCCGAGGTGCCGGAGTACATGTACCTGCATCGGGAGCACCCGTTGCGCTCCACCTACGCCGCCGGCCGTGGACACGCCTCCATGGCGTGGTGGGACCCGGAGATGATGGGCACATTCCGTCTTCCCTATTGGAGGATGTTCGGGCATCTGGCCAGGGCGATCAATCGGAGCCCGCTCAACCGGCGTGACAAAGGGCGTGCCTACGCGCTGATGCTGAAGTGGGTAGGCACCAACAAACACCACCTCAAGCTCTTCTACGACCTGGCCATCCCGCTCAGACCGATTATCGATCGGCTCTACAGCGACTGAGGATCAGACGGCCATCACCACCGGGTCAAGTCCCATGCGGGCAAGATCTGCGGTGATCTCGGTGGTGTAAATGGGATTCATCGGGATGACCAGCCGTGGGCGGGTTTCCATCAGGATGGAGGGGGATTGGACCTCGATGGCCACACCGGGGAGCCACTTACCCTGCTTGTAGGGGTTGATGTCCACCACAGTCACCCTTGAGAGACCGTGAGCCGCCAGGAAGGCAATGGTTTTTGATGCCCCACCCCAAATAGCGACGTGATCCTCGCCGACCTCGTCGATACGCTCCCGCCAGAGACGACGACCCTCCTCAGCCTTGGCCGCGAAGGTCTGCACCATGGCGGCCACCTCGACGGGAGTGTCTTCCGCGGGCAGCGAGGTCGCATCGGAGGTCCCAAGACGGGCCCCGGCGAGCAGGTATTGGTCTTGGAAGCCCTTCCGTAGCCAGTCAACGGCGAAGCCCGAATTGCGCAAGGCTCGTGCCAGCGAGCCGAGGGTGTAGTAGGAGCAGTGCTCGTAGTAGACATCCCAGTAGGCGCCCTCGGCGAGGACCCTTCCTGCGTCTGGAACCTCGGTGAACAGCGCCGAGCCCGGTGTGGCCGACACCGACACGCGCAGCCAGCCAAGAAACTCGGCGACGTTGTGGACATGCTCCATGAGGTGACGTGTGGTCACCAGGTCGGCCGTTAGATGGGTTGAGCGAGCGCCGTACCAATCGCGGATGAACTCGACCTCCCCTTCCTCGTTCCGGGCGCGTTCGGGGAGAAACCCGGGATCGATCCCCAAACCGTGCCGAATGCCCGTCGCTGCCAGTTGGAGGAGGAAGTCACCCTTGCCGCAGCCCACTTCGAGGACGCTCCGGCCTCTGAGGTGATACCGCTCGTCGAGCTCTTCCACAAGCCAGGTGGAGAACTCCTTGAAAATGGGGCTGAACGCCTGGCTCTCCTCCGTTGGAACCGAGTAGTCGACGAGCCTGTCATCGAACCGGACGTTCTCGATGAAACCGCAGGTCTCACAGAATGCGAGTAACACGTCGCCCGTGGGGTAGGCTGCGGCACCGGCGACGTCGTCGAGAAGGACACAAGTCTGGGTGGGGACTGAGGAGACCTCATAGAAGGCGACCAAATCAGTCGCCCCACATGCTCGGCAACCGGCCTGGCGCGCCTCGTCATCGTGCTCGAAGACCAGGGATGACGTCACGCTCACCTGGCGACCACCGTGACTTCGGGGATCGGGACGATGAAACGGCCCCCCTGCTCAGCGAACCAACCCTGCTGACGCATGATCTCTTCGGCGTGATTCCAGGCGAGCAACAGCAGGTAGTCGGGTGGGGCCGCCATCAGTTGATCGACCCCATGGATCGGTATCGGGACTCCGGGCATCTCCATACCGTGCTTGTGGGTATTGAGGTCCACCACATAGGGGAGGAGATCGGGGCCTATCCCACAGTGGTTCAGGAGGATGGCCGCCTTCGCCGCCGCCCCATACCCCGCGACGCGGGCCCCTGAGTCCCTCAGCTCTCCAAGCGTCTCGACCAACCCGTTGCGTAGACGCTCGACACGGGTGGCGAAGTCCGAGTAGTAAGCCGCATCTGTCACGCCACGGAGAACCTCTTCGGAGAGGAGAGCCTCGACCGAGCGATCCCCGACCGCGTCCCGCTCCATCCAAACCCGCAATGAGCCGCCGTGGATATCGAGACGCTCGACGGCGGCCATGCCAAAGCCGTGCCGTTGGAACAGGGGCATCACACTTTGGGCGGTGAAGTAGCAGTGGTGCTCGTGGTAGATGGTGTCGAACTCGCAGCGGTCGATCATGTCGACGGCGTAGGGGAACTCCATGACGATGGCTCCACTGGGGGCGAGGAGGGTCGACATCGCCTCGATCAGTGCGTTCTGGTCGGGGACATGGGCGAGCACGTTGTTCCCTACGATCACGTCAGCCACCACCCCCTCGTCGCTGAGCCTTCGGGCGAGTTCCGGATCGAAGAAATCACAGAGGGTGGGCACACCTCGCTCAATGGCTGCGGCCGCGGGACCGGGAGCCGGATCTATCCCAAGGACGGGAATGGCTGCCTCTTGGAACCACTGCAGCAGGTACCCGTCGTTCGACGCCAGCTCGACGACGAGCGAGTCGCCATCAAGGTGCTTTCGGGAGAGGATGTTCGACACATTGGAGCGAGCATGAGCCACGAGCCTCTCCGAGAAGGATGAGTAGTACGGATAGGAGGCACCAAAGAGAACCTTCGGATCCACGGTCTCGAGGATCTGGAGGAGGGAGCACACCACACATCGAACGAGCCTCAGTGGATAGCGAGGCTCGAGACGGCGGTCGGCCCCGGGCGGTACAAGACCGTCGGACAGGGGCATCAGACCAAGATCGAGCACCGGCTCCAAGTCGGGTGCGCCGCACGAGCGACACCCGGCGATGACCGTGTAATCGTCAGTCAATCGGTCACGACCCTGAGGTCCTCGTCGAGACGCCCCTGTGCCATCATCCGTTTGATGTGCTCAAGTCTTATGAGGGGGCCGAGGAACTGCTCCTCGCCGACACCGTGGTCCTTGTACGCCGCGGCGAGCTGGGCGGCGCCGCGTGCGACGTCCCAGCGCAGACCGAACCCGGGAACGGTATCGGCGATCCTGGAGCAGTCGACCCGATAGTCCCTTATGTCGGCGCTGGCGCCGCCCGCCAGCTCGACCAGGGCCTCGGGCACGGCTCTTTGGACGAGCTCGGCCACATCTCGGATCTGATAGTTCTCCGTCGAGGCCCCGACGTTGAACACCTGGGCATGCACCAGCTCACGTGGAGCCTCCAGCATCGTGACGAAGGCCCGAGCCAGATCCTCGACGTGGATCAGTGGTCGCCATTGGGTCCCGTCGGACTTCAGAAGCACCCGACCCTGGGTCACCGCATAGCCGACGAGGTTGTTGACCACGAGGTCGGCCCGGAGCCGCGGCGACACCCCGTATGCGGTCGCATTGCGCATGAAGACCGGGCTGAACTCGTCACTGGCGAGCTCTCTGACATCGTCCTCGACCTTGATCTTGGACCATCCGTAGGCGGTGACCGGGTTGGTTGGCGATTCCTCGTTCACCCATCCGCCGGCGCTGGCGCCGTAGATGCTGCATGAGGAGGAGAAGATGAACCGCTCGACGCCGGCCTCGGCGGAGAGCTTGGCCAAGCTCACCGAGGCCTGATGGTTTACCTCATAGGTCAGGTCGGGCCTCAAATCCCCCACCGGGTCGTTGCTGATCCCGGCCAGGTGGATGACAACGTCGAATCCGTCGAGATCGTCACGGGTCAGGTCCCTCACGTCCTTGCGGAGGCTGGGGATGTCGGCAACGTCCTCACCGAAGAGACATTCGGCGAACATGTAGTTGTCGCAGCCGGTCACCTCGTGACCAGATTCGGCAAGGAGACCGGTGAGCAACGACCCTATGTAGCCGTTGTGTCCGGTGACGAAGACCCGACTCACGACCAGATCCTCCATGGTGGCGATCCGCTGTCCCACAGCCTCTGCAGGATCACCTTCTCCCGCAATGTGTCCATGGGATGCCAGAAGCCCTCATGGCGGTAGGCCATCAGCTCTCCTTTGGCGGCCAGGGTCTCCATCGGTTGCCGTTCCCACTGTGTCTCGTCCCCAGCGATGTAGTCGGCCACATCCGGCTCGACTACGAAGAAGCCGCCGTTGATCCAGCCCTTCTCGAGTGGCTTCTCCGAGAACTCGACGACGGTGTCACCCTCGACCACCAATTGACCGTAACGCGGTGGGGGATGCACGGCCGTGACTGTGACCAGACGGCCATGGGATCGGTGGAAAGCGAGCAGGGCGTCGAGATCGACGTCGGAGACGCTATCTCCCCAGGTGAGGAAGAAGGTGTCGTCTAGATGCTCGATGAGACGTTTGATCCGGCCGCCGGTCTCCGTGGCACGCCCGGTATCGATCAGGTCAATCGTCCAGTCCTCGACGGGACCGTCGCCGTAAACATCGATCTCGCCGCTATGGAGCCGGATACGCATGTTGCGGCTGGTCAGGTGGTAGTCGGCGAAGAACTTCTTGATGTACTCGCCCTTGTAGCCGAGGGCGATCAGGAACTCGCCATGGCCGTAATGGCGATAGTGCTTCATGATGTGCCAAAGGATCGGGTGACCCCCGATCTCGACCATCGGCTTGGGTCGAACCTCGGTCTCCTCGGCCAGCCTCGTCCCTTGACCGCCGGCGAGAATGGCAACCTTCATGCCAGATCCCCCATCAATACCCCACCACCAAAGGTCACACCCTACCATCCTCAGTGGTGGCCGGGGGAGGGCCGGGAACCCAATCTGGCCAGGAGCGGTCCTTCGCCGACACGATCACCTCGTCAGATATCGGCCATTCGATCTCGAACATCGGGTCGTTCCAGCGCGCTCCGGCCTCGAACCCGGGAACGTAGGGGCGCGAGGCGGTATAGAGGATGGTCGTCTCCGGCTCCAGAGTCTGGTTGACGTGCCCGCACCCGGGTGGCACGTACAGGGCGAGACGGTTCTCCGCGCTCAGCTCGATCCCGAACCAGACGCCGAGAGTGGGGGAGTCGGGTCTGGTGTCGACGCAGACGTCGAACACGCTCCCAGCGATGCATCGAACGAGCTTTGCCTCGGTGTGTGGCGCGGTCTGCCAGTGGACGCCTCTGATCGTCCCCCGCCGACTGGAGTGGGCCATGTTCATCTGGGCGATGTCGGTGACCATCCCATGACTCGCCAGCTCCTCGACGTCGAATACCCTGGCGAAGAAGCCCCGCTCATCGACAGATGGCTCCAAGGCGACGACATGACAGCCCTCGACCCGGGTGGAACTCACCTCCACGACAAACATCCTAGGGGCCGACGAGAAGGGCCCCCAGAGGGGCCTTCTCGTCTCTGAATGGTCTGGTGCCTGTCCTAGAAGTCCATGTCACCGCCGTGACCGTGACCACCCGCGGCGGGAGCCGGCGGCTCCGGCTGCTCGGCGACGAGGGCCTCGGTCGTCAGAAGGAGCCCGGCGATCGAGGCCGCGTTCTGCAGCGTCGACCTGGTCACCTTGACAGGGTCGGAGACCCCGGCGGCCATCAGGTCCTCATAGACGCCGGTTGCGGCGTTGAAGCCCTGGGCGCCTTCCCGTGAACGGACCTGCTCGACGACGACACCACCCTCGTAGCCGGCGTTGATGGCGATCTGACGGATCGGCTCCTCCATCGCCTTCTTGACGATGGTACGGCCGGTCTTCTCGTCGTCGGTGCCGCCACGGATCTTGTCTACGGCGGCCTGTGCCCTGAGGAGGGCGACACCGCCACCGGGGACGATGCCTTCCTCGACTGCGGCCCGGGCCGCCTGGACGGCATCCTCGATCCGGTGCTTCTTCTCCTTGAGCTCCACCTCTGTGGCTGCGCCCGCCTTGATGACCACCACTCCGCCAGACAGCTTGGCGAGACGCTCCTGGAGCTTCTCACGGTCCCAATCGGAGTCGGTGTTCTCGATCTCTCGCTCGATCTGCTTGATTCGAGCCTTGACATCGGCCTCTGAGCCGGCGCCGTCGATGATCGTGGTGGCGTCCTTGGCGACGACCACCTTCCGGGCCTTCCCCAGCAGCTCGAGACTCACGTTCTCCAGCTTGAGACCGACCTCCTCGGAGATCACGGTGCCACCGGCGAGGATGGCGATGTCCTGGAGCATGGCCTTGCGACGCTCGCCGAACCCCGGAGCCTTCACTGCGATCGACTGGAAGGTGCCCCTGATCTTGTTGACCACGAGGGTGGCCAGGGCCTCGCCCTCGACGTCCTCGGCGATCACGAGCACGCCCTTGCCCGACTGCATCACCTTCTCGAGCACCGGGACCAGATCGTTGACCGAGCTGATCTTCTGGTTGGCGATGAGGATGTATGGCTCCTCGATCACCGCCTCCTGACGATCGGGGTCGGTGATGAAGTATGGGGAGATATAGCCCTTGTCGAACTGCATGCCCTCGGTGAACTCGAGCTCGAGACCGAAGGTCTGACCCTCTTCGACGGTGATCACCCCATCCTTGCCGACCCGATCCATGGCGTCCGCGATCACCTCACCGATCGATGTGTCGTTGTTCGCCGAGATCGAGGCGACATGGGCGATCTCCTCGGTGGTCTCGATCTCACGAGACATGTCGCCGAGGGCTTTCACCACAGCCTCGACTGCGGCCTCGATGCCACGCTTGAGCTCCATCGGATTGGCCCCGGCGGCCACCTGACGGAGACCCTCGCGCACCATCGCCTGGGCGAGCACGGTTGCCGTGGTCGTCCCGTCACCGGCGACGTTGTCGGTCTTGTTGGCCACCTCGTAGGCGAGCTTGGCGCCCATGTTCTCCCACGGGTCGTCGAGCTCGATCTCCTTTGCGATGGTCACCCCGTCGTTGGTGATGGTGGGGGCGCCCCACTTCTTCTCCAACACGACATTGCGACCCTTGGGGCCAAGCGTCACCTTGACCGTTTCGGCGAGCTTGTCCACACCCGCCTGAAGCCCCCTACGGGCCTCCTCACTGAAGCGAAGGTCCTTCGCTGCCATCTCTTATCAGCTCCTCACTTGACGACGGCCAGGAGGTCGCGCTCGGCGAGGACCAGATACTCCGTCCCGTCGAGCTTCACCTCCGTCCCCGCGAACTTCGAGTACAGAACCCTGTCACCGACGGACACCTCCATGGGTATCCGCTCGCCATCGTCGTCGCGGGCCCCGGGGCCTACTGCGATCACCTCGCCGATCTGCGGCTTCTCCTTCGCGGTGTCGGGTATGACCAGCCCCGAGGGGGTGCGGGCTTCCGCATCCTCGGTGGGAGTCACCACCACCCGGTCACCGAGCGGCTGAAGCTTCATTCCTAGCGCCTCCTTGAGTCCTATCTGTGCTTGCCACGTGACCGTAGGGGGTCACGTCATTGGCACTCTCTGCGTTCGAGTGCCAGCCGACATTAGCACTCGGCATCTGAGAGTGCTAAACGGGGATCTAAGTCGTCACGACGCAGATTCTCAGAGGGTGAGCGCCGGGTCCACGGTCTCCGCCCAATCGGTGATACGCCCTTGGGCCAACCAGTGACCCCCGGCCACCCCGATCATCGCGGCGTTGTCGGTGCACAGCAGGGGGTCGGGAAGGGCGAGGGACAGATCTCTCTTGTCCGCCTCCTCGGCGAGTCTTTGACGGAGCCGGCGGTTGGCCAGCACCCCACCCCCACCCCCGACTATCGGGGCCCCGGTGGCATCCACCGCAGCGAAGGTCTTGTCGACGAGCACGTCGACGATCGCCTCCTGGACCGAGGCGGCGACATCGGCCAGGGGGGCCAGATCGTCGCCCGCCTTCTCGAGATACGTGTTCACGGCGGTCTTGAGACCTGAGAACGAGAGATGAAACGGTCTTTCTGGAACGGCTCTGGGAAACATCACGGCGGTGGGATCCCCACCCTCGGAGGCGGCGTCGATGGCCGGACCACCCGGGAAGCCAAGCCCCATGACCCGGGCCAGCTTGTCGAAGGCTTCACCGGCGGCGTCGTCGATGGTCTGACCCATCACCTCGTACACCCCCCAGTCCGCGACGTGGACTATCTGGGAGTGACCCCCCGAGGCGAGAAGGACCACGGCGGGAGGCGTGAACTCGTCGAACTGGAGACGTGGGGCCATGAGATGCCCCTCCATGTGGTCGACCCCGATGAAGGGAAGCTGGCGGGCCCAGGCCGTCGCCTTCGCGAAGGAATGGCCCACGAGCAACGCCCCGACCAGACCGGGGCCGGCGGTAGCGGCCACACCGTCGAGATCGTCCGGATGCACGCCTGCTTGGGAAAGGGCGCGGTGGGTGAGGGTACGTATCGCCTCCACATGGGCTCTGGCCGCCACCTCGGGCACCACACCGCCAAACCGGGAGTGCAGGTCGACCTGGGACGAGAGCACGTTGGACAACGCCTCCCGGCCACGGACGACCGCGACCGCGGTCTCGTCACAGGATGTCTCGAAGGCGAGGATCGTGGGGTTCATCCCAGTCCCTCCAGGAACTCGGGGCGGTCGATGTCGTGGGCCCACATGATCAAGGCGTCGTGTTCGGTGTAGTAGCGGGGGCGGACACCGACTGGCGCCAGACCCACCGAGGCGTAGAGACGCCGTGCCGCGACGTTGTCCGGTCTCACCTCGAGGGTGAGATGACGCGCCCCCCGCTCCACTGCGGCCTCGATGAGCGCGACCAGGAGACGCCGCCCGATCCCCTGGCCGCGGCGCTCCACCACGACCACGAGATTGGTCACGTGTGCCTCATCGGCCACCAGCATCACCCCGCCGAACCCGACGAGACCGTCATCGTCGGCGACCAGATAGACCCTGTCCGCCGCGGCGAGCTCGTCCTCAAAGATGCCCTCGCTCCACGGTGAAGGCTGGGTTGCGCTCTCGAGACGGGCCGCGGCCGCCACGTCGGCCGTCACCATTGGCCGGATCGCGATCAAGACGGTCCCCATGGACCCTCCCTGCGCAGCTTGGCCCAGTTGATCGTGACATCCGGGTCTCTCATGTAGAGGGGTCGTATCTCGTCGGGAGCGGGGTAGTCCCCCTTCTCGAGCCGGGCATGACCGATCTCGGCAAGGGCGACTGCGTATGGATATCGGGGTTTGCCGGTCTTCACCCGGCTCATGCCGAGGAAGAACCCGTCGGGGAGGGAGCTCACATCGCCCACGACAAGACTCTCGTCGGCGCTCGACACCAGGGAGGCGCGAAGGACCTCAGGTTCGAGGAGGTCTGTGGAGCCCTCCTTGACCACGCCGCCGGGGACCGGACGATAACGGGCCACGGCGTACTCGCCCCTTCTGACGTCGACCACCGACCAGATGAGACGATGCCCGGTGCGTGCCTCGAGGGCCACGGCGTCCACCGACGTGGCCGGCAGGATGGGGATCCCAAAGGCGGCCCCCAGGCCTTGCGCCGTGGCCACCCCCACCCTGATCCCGGTGTAGAGACCGGGCCCGACGTCGACGACCACGGCGTCTAGATCCTCGGGTGACCAGCCCACCTGGTCGAAACAGAAGTCGATGGCCGGGACGAGGAAGCTGGCATGACCGACCCGGTCGATACGTGAGGCCGCGGCCAGGGTCGTCCTGTCCTCCACCAACGCCACCGAAGCCCCCGGCGTGGCCGTCTCGATCGCAAGCATCCTCACTCCAGGACCTCCAAGGGGCGCTGCGACCAGGAGCCGAACGGGAGGAGGCCGATGGTCCTCGACCCGTCCTCCCCCACCGTGAACATCACCCTGAGCTGATCCTCGGGTATGGCGGCGTCCACGGCATCACCCCATTCGATGACGAGGACTCCGTCACGGGCCAGCTCGAAGACCTCGAGATCGTCGAACTCGTTGATCGAGCCCAGGCGGTAGACGTCGACATGGATCAGGGGCATGAACCCGCTCCGATAACGACGGACCAAGACGAAGGTGGGCGAGACGACCGGCTCCTCCACCCCGAGGCCTGCGGCGAGACCTGCCGTGAACGAGGTCTTTCCGGCGCCGAGACCACCCGAGAGGACCAGGACGTCCCCCGGTCTGACCAGGGCGGCCACCCTGGCAGCCAGGGCCTGGGTGTCGGCAAGTGTGGGGCAGACGATCTCTAGACCGGCTGCGGACATCAGGCGAAGAGCTCCAACTGCGTGGAGAGCTCCTCGGGGTCGTCGGGGGTGAAGCCCGGCTCCAACCGGCCGTCGAGGACCCGTCTGACCAGGGAGAAGTCGTCACGCATCATCTCGGTCACCCGGTCCCCTCCACGAAGGGCGGCGGCGGGATGGAAGGTCGGTATCAGCATCGATCCCAGCCACCACGGATGGGCCACCCCGCGGAGCCGGGTTATCCCGGTCTCCGTCTTCAGGAGCAGCTTGGTGGCGAAGTTGCCCAGGGTGACCACCACCTCGGGGTGGATCATCCTTATCTGCTCCCTGAGGAACCCCTTGCACGAGTCGATCTCCTCGGGACGCGGATCCCGGTTGCCGGGGGGCCGGCATTTCAGGACGTTGGCGATGTAGACCTCGGAGCGGCTGATGCCGATCTCTTCGAGGAGCTGGTCGAGGAATCGGCCGGCGGCGCCCACGAATGGCTCACCCTTGAGGTCCTCGTTCTGACCCGGGGCCTCGCCCACGAGCATGAGCCGGGCCTCGACGTCACCGATACCGAAGACCACGTTCGTCCTCGTCTCCGCAAGACCGCAGGCGACACAGGACAGGGCCCGCTCCCGCAGAGCCTCGAACTCGGGGACCGACACCTTCACGGGCGACCATTGTGCCAGTCAGACGACGGCCGAGGCGCGGACTGCGGCCTCGATCGCCGCACCGGTCGCCCCAAAGGCGCCCTCGGCCACCGCCTCCACATCGGCGACGACGGGGCCGCAGGACACGGCGAACACCACGTCCCCGTCGAAGCCGGTGTGTGTGGGCCGGATACACACCGCAAGAGCGTCGTGCGCCCTCACAACGAGACGTCTCAGCTCGAGCCGGCTGAGCCGTGCGTCGGTGGCCACCACCACGAGCGTGGTGTTCGTGAAGGCGTCGGGGGCGAAGGTCGGTGGCCCCGGTTCAGGCGACCCGCCGGTGAGCGGCTCCCCGGCCATGGTGAATATGTCCCCGATGGCGTTGACCACCACCAGGGCGCCCACCCGG
>JAKEHF010000047.1 GCA_022615295.1 Actinomycetota bacterium
CGATGTCGTGATCGAGGCGACGAATTGAGGCTCGTCGTCCTCGGGCTGACCGCGCTCCTCATGGGGTGCACCGCGATCACGACGACGTCCACGGTCGATACGACGGCGCCTCTCCAGAGCTCGACGGTCGTCGTTCCCACCACCGGTGCCGACGGAGCCCGCCCCCTGGCGACAGTCGGTTGCGACGACCCCCCTTCGGAGGTGGCCATCGTGTGTGAGGCATACACGCTGATCATCGACAACTACGTCGACCCGCTCACCGGCGTCGAGCTGGCGGTGGCCGCCGAGGCGGGTCTCGTGGGGCTCGGACCCGGCCTCAGTGAGGAAGCCCTGCTCTGTGCGGTTCCCGCCCCTCCGTTCGAGACCACCTGTGAAGAGGCTGCCGGGGCCGGTCTCGACAACGAGGGGACCGCCGAGGTCATCGTGTCGGCCATGGTGAGCCAGGCTCTGGATCCCAACTCCGCCTACTTCGACCCGGAGTCGCTGGCCCTCATCGACGAGGAGGACGAGGGGGAGATCGAGGGCATAGGCGCCCTCGTCTCACCGGAGGACGAGACCATCGAAGGCGACAACAAGCAGTGCTCGGTGGTCTCGGTCACCTGTCGCATCCTCATCGTGTCGACCATCGAGGGAGCGCCTGCCCGGGAGGCCGGTCTGAAACGCGACGACGTGATGATCGGTGTCGACGGGGAGTCGATCCTGGGCTGGACCGTAGACGAGGTCACCAGCAGCGTCCGCGGGCCGGAAGGCACCGCGGTGACCCTCACCATCGACCGTGACGGGGAGATCATCGAGATCACCATGATCCGTGCCGAGGTGCGGATCCCGGTTCTGGACTCGGAGCTCTTCGGCGACACCGGCTATATCCGGCTCTACGTCTTCTCGGAGGTCGCCGACGAGCAGTTCGCCGATGCGGTCGTCGACCTCCTGTCCGAGGGCGCTGACCGGCTCGTCGTCGATCTCAGAGACAACCCGGGGGGCCTTCTCGACACCGCGGTCGAAGTGGCCTCGGTGTTCCTCGAGGACGGAGCCGTGGTGGTGACCCAGGGTCCGGACGACGAGACGACCTACCGGGTGACCGGCGACGTCTTGGTGCCGGCCGGCATTGACGTCGACTTCGTCGTGAACAAGGGGAGCGCTTCTGCTTCCGAGGTGGTGTCGGCCGTGCTCCAGGAGCGAGGCCGGGCCACCGTCATCGGAGAGGCCACGTTCGGCAAGAACACGGTGCAGCAGCGGTTTGAGCTATCCAACGGTGGGGCGTTGCGGCTGACCATCGCCAGATGGCTGACTCCGGGAGGTTCAGACTTCGGCGGCACCGGGGTCACACCGGACGTCTCCCTGATCCTCGACCCCGATCTCGGCGCCGCCGAGGTGGTGGCGGCCGTGACCAGCGCCACCTGAGCCACCCTTACACTGCCCGCCTCTCGTAGGGAAGGGCAATGGTGAGCATCGGGGTCGGCATCCTCGGCGGCGGTACGGTCGGCGGCGCCCTGGCCACCCGTCTCCTCACCGAACAAGATGCCATAGCCGCCAAATCGGGTCTGACGCTCGAGCTGAGACATCTCGCTGTGCGCGACCCGGGCAAGCCGAGACCCTACGTCTTTCCACCCAACCTGATGACGACCGTGCCCGAGGAGGTCGTCGACGACCCCGAGGTGGACCTGGTGGTCGAGCTGATGGGGGGGCTGGAGCCGGCTGCTGGGCTGGTGATGCGGGCGTTGCAGGCCGGCAAGCCGGTGGTGACAGCCAACAAGGAACTCATGGCGACCACCGGTGCGGAGCTCCTCGAGGAGGCCGGCCGGCGCGGGGTGTCCCTTCTCTTCGAGGCGGCGGTGGGTGGCGCCATACCCATCATCCGCCCGCTGTCCGAGTCGCTCGCCGGGGAGCGGATCACCGAGGTCCTGGGGATCGTCAACGGGACCACCAACTTCATCCTCACGAGAATGTGCCAGCAGGCGACGACCTTCCGGGAGGCCCTCGCCGAAGCACAGAGTCTCGGCTACGCCGAGACCGACCCTACCGCCGACGTCTCGGGGGCCGATGCCGCGGCCAAGGCGGCCATTCTCGCCTCGCTGGCCTTTGGGACCTGGGTGGGTCGTGACATGGTCCATACCGAGGGAATCGAGAGTCTGGACGTAGCCGACATCGGGTTCGCGGCCGACCTCGGCTATGTGCCCAAGCTTCTCGCCATCGCCAGCGAAACCGGGACCGGCATTGCCGTAAGGGTCCATCCCACTCTGGTGCCCGTCGGCCACCCCCTGGCATCGGTGAGCGGGTCGCAGAACGCCATATATCTGCGCGGGCCGGGCGTCGATGAGCTCCTCTTCGCCGGCCCGGGGGCCGGGGGTGGGCCCACGGCCACGGCGGTGCTGGGCGACATCATCGAGGTGGCCAGGGAGCTCCTCGCCGGGGCTCCGGCGCCCCCCCGGGTCCGTCTCGCCCCCGCCGGTCTCAGACCCGTCGCCGAGCTCGAGACCAGCTGGTACCTGCGTCTCGAGGTAGTGGATCGTGCGGGGGTCCTCGCCCGCATCGCCGGCGCCTTCGGAGACCTCGGAGTGAGCATCGAGTCGATGGTGCAGATCGGCCGTGGCGAGACCGCGACCCTGATATTCGTCACCCACCCCTCACCCGAGTCGGGGAGTCGCCGGGCGATCGAGGCCCTATCCGGTCTCGACGTGGTTCGTCAGGTGGCCGCCGCCATCCGGGTGCTCATCGCCTGAGGGTCTCAGCCGAGACCGGGATAGGCGAGACCGGTGTTGGCGTGACAACGGTATCCGTTGGGGTTCTTCCCCAGGTACTGCTGGTGATAGTCCTCGGCGTAGAAATACTCGCCGAGGGGCTCGATCTCGGTCGTGATCTCCCCAAACCCCCGGGACGACAGCACTCCTTGATAGACGTCGCGTGATCGCTTCGCCTGGTCGAGCTGCTCATCGCTGGTGGTGTATATCGCCGAGCGATACTGGGTCCCGAGATCGTTGCCCTGGCGGTAACCCTGCGTCGGGTCGTGGGTCTCCCAGAACACGCGGAGCAGTTCGTCGTAGCCGATCACCTCCGGGTCGTAGACGACCATCACCACCTCGGCATGACCTGTGCGCCCGGTGCACACCTCCTCGTAACTGGGATTCGGGGTGTATCCGCCGGCGTAGCCGACCGAGGTGGTGTAGACGCCGGGAAGCTGCCAGAAGCCTTCCTCGGCACCCCAGAAACAGCCCATGCCAAAGACGGCGACCTCGGTTCCCTCGGGATACGGGCCCAACAGTGACGTTCCGTTGACGAAGTGAGCGTTGGGGACCGGAATTCTGGCCTCCCGGCCCGGCAACGCGTCGCCAGGCACCGGCATAGAGGTCTTCCCGAACATCCCGAACATTGTCTCTCCTTCTCTCGTCACGTTCAACTGCCGACGACCGCTTCTAGTTCCATCTCGATGACCCAGCGGGGGTCGAGGAGGGCGGCAACCACGACCATGGTCGCCGCAGGGCGGATATCGCCAAACACCGAACCATGGGCCTCGCCGACTGCGTCCGCGAGGACCGGGTCGGTTATGTACATCCGGGTCCGCACGACCTGGTCCGGGCGGCCACCCGCCTCGGCCAGCGCGGAGAGCATGATCTCGATGCAACGTCTGGTCTGGGCCGACGGGTCAGGGTCAACCGAGCCGTCGGGCCATATCGGGGCGGTGCCGGCGACCAGCACCCTGTCATCGACCCGCACGGCGCGGCTGAACCCGTAAAGGGGCTCGTAGGGCGAGCCCGACGATACGTTGCGACGCTCCATTCCGGCTCAGGGTATCCACCGCGATGGGGGCGGTTTCCACTTCTCGCAGTGATACCCGTTGGTTAGCCTTGGGTGCCCCGATGCGGTTCCGCACGCCCCCCACCATCGCCGTCCTCCTCGTCGTCTCGCTCCTCTCGACCCCCGCCGCCCTCGGTCAGGACCTCGAGCAGGCCGAGACGACGGCCGCCGATGCGGCGAGGACCGCGGAGACGGCGTCCGGTCTCGTGGACGAGGCCGTGGCCAACCGGGCGCAGATCGAGGTCGAGCTCGCCGCGAGCATCAGCCGGGCCAACGACCTGGCGTCGACGCTATCGGTGCTGGGCGCCTCACTCGACCGGCTCGCCGAGCAGATGGGCTTCGCCGACATCGAGCTTGCAGGGATCAAGGCACAGATCGAGGTGCAGGCCGTCGACGCCTACATGTCGGTGCTGGCCTCTCCCTCGTTGTCCCTCGTCGGCACCGGCTCGGTCGAGGAGGCCCTGGTGGTCTCGACCGTCGTCGAGGAGGTGGTCACCGACAATCGGGAGAATGTGGACGAGCTCTTCATCAAGCGGAGGAGTCTCGAGGAGCTGCAGCGCGTGTACCTTTCCCAGCAGGAGGAGTACGCCCGGCTCCAGGCGGAGGTCGACGCCGAGGTGGAGCATCTCGTCGAGCTCTACGGGGAGGCCGACGCGGAGGTGGCCGAGGCGGTACAGAGAGCCCGCGAGGCGGATCTCGAATACCGCGCCGCACTCGGCGCGGTCGACCTGGCCCGGGTGAGGGAGGCGGAGCGGGTGCGTCAGGACAACCGGGAGACGACGGACACCACCAGCCCACCACCCACCACCGGGACGCCACCGACCACGACGGCGACGACACCCCCGACCACGGGTGGTGGGGGCTCGGTCCCCAGCAGCTTCCCGTCACACATCGAGCAGTGGAGAGGGCTCGTCTCGGAGCACTTCCCCGCATCACGTGTCAACGAGGCTCTGGCCATCATCCGGTGCGAGAGCAATGGCGACCCCGACGCCTACAACCCCTACTCGGGGGCCTCGGGCCTCTTCCAGTTCCTCCCCTTCACCTGGGCGACCACGGCGCCCAAGGCGGGGTATGGAGGGGCCAGCGTCTTCGATCCTGTGGCGAACGTCGCCACCGCCGCCTGGCTCGCCAACCGTTACCAGGAGCTCGGCCAGTACTACTGGCAGGCGTGGAGCTGTCGACGAGTGCTCGGGTAGACCGCTCTTAGACTCCCCCGACCCATGGACGGACTACCCCACCCGAGACGTCAGATCGGCCTGATGCTCTCCGCCGTGGCGGTCACCCTGCCCGGGGTCTGGGTCGAGCTCTCCGGGTCCCATGTCGGCCCTGTCGTCGGCGCCTTCATCTTCGGAGTGGCCATCGTGGGAGCCGCCTTCATCCTCTCCTGGGCGGCCGAGGTGGTCCAGCTCGACGTCGGCTCCGGTTTGGCGCTGGCCCTTCTCGCCCTGATCGCCGTCCTGCCCGAGTACGCGGTCGACTTCGTCTTCACCGCCAACGCCGGGCGTGAGTTCGCCGAGACGGGTCAGGCCACCCGATGGGGGCCGCTGGCCCTGGCCAACATGACCGGAGCCAACCAGCTGCTCATCGGCTTCGGGTGGCCATTGGTGATCCTCGTGGGGACCTGGCGGGTCCGTCGTGGAGGTCTCTTCCCCAGCCAGGCCGAGGGGTCGACCCCGACCGAGGTCCATCTGACCCGGAGCCAGACGGTCGAGGTGGCCTATCTGGCGATCGCCTCGATATACGGGTTGACGCTGTTCCTCAAGCCGAGCCTCAGCATCTACGACGCCATCGTCCTGGTCGGCATCTACGTCGCCTACATGTATCGGCTCTCCGGGGCCTCCAGCCACGCCCCACATCTCGTCGGGCCCAGCGCCTACATCGCCATGCTCCCCCGGGGCCGACGCCGTTTCGTCAACTACCTCGGGTTTGCCATAGCCGGTGGGGTGATCCTGGCGGTTGCGGAGGCATTTGCGGAGTCGCTTGTCGACGTCGGCGAGGCCTTCGGTATCAGCGAGTTCCTGCTCATCAAGTGGCTGGCGCCACTGGCGTCGGAGGCCCCCGAGCTGCTGGTGGCGGTCCTGTTTGCATGGAGGCTGGCGGCGCGAACCGGGATCGGAGCCCTGATCTCGTCCAAGGTCAACCAGTGGACCCTTCTTGTCGGGACCCTCCCGATCGTGTTCTCGATCTTCGCCGGGCAGGTCCACGGACTCCCCCTCGAGTCGGTGCAACGGGTCGAGCTCTGGGTGACCGCGGCCCAGTCGGTGTTCGCCGTGGCCATCATCGCCAGTCTCACTGTCAGCCGGACCGAGGCGTGGGTGATGTTGGGTCTCTTCATGGCCCAACTCGGGGAGAGCTATCTCGCCGAGGTCGGCCACATCAGTGAGACCGCATCGGCAAACGCTCGGATCGTGGTCGGCTGCGTCTTCCTGGTCGCCGCGATCTGGGTGCTCCGCAGGGACGTCCGCAGACTCGGCCGGGCGGTCCGCGATGGCTTGCGGACACCATGGGCGGAGCTCGAGGCCGAGCACGAAATGGTCTGAGCCGGAGCCAAAGGGTTTCCTGCCGGCCGAGTTTCGCCTAAGTTGTCATCGCCCCCGGACGGAGTCCAATGCCCATATACGACGGTGTGATCACGATCGAGGGGGATCGTGTGCCCGTGATAGTCGGTGTCGAGCCCGACAGGCTCCGTCTATCGGCCAACGGCACCGAGATAGGGGAGTGGGTAGCCGGTGAATTCAAAATCGACCACCGTGGCGACGGGGTCTACACCATCACCGCAGACGACGAGACGATCGAGTTCGTCCCCAACCGACCCGACCTGTTTGCGGCCGGGGTGGGCCGTGGTGAGGCCGTCGAGAGGTCCCGAGTTGCCGACCCCGAGCCGGAGCCGGTCCTCGGTACGGGCGACGACACGGTCCCTCCGCCCCAAGCCCTGACCAGGGCGCTCTTCTACACCCTCGCCGGAACGACAGCGGCATTGGGTCTGTGGGCGCTGTACCGGCTGCTCTTCTGAGTGGTCGTCCTAGGAGGGTTGCTCCATCCAGCCTTCGACACGGTCGAGCAGGTACTCCGAGACCTCACGTGACCCATCGAGGACGTCGCAAAGTTGCTCACGGCCGTACATGGCGTCCACCAGGCTCACATTCGCCTTTCCCTGGACCATGAGCCTCCGCTCCGGCGCATCGGTCACGGCCCCGTAGGAGTCAATCGCCGACACCTCGATGGGCAGGATGGTCCCCCCGATCCCGGCGAGATCGGTGGCGAGCACGAGCAGGTCTGGCGGGTTGCGGACCGGGGGCACCGCCCAGTTGAAGTAAAGGTCGAGGAAGTAGGCGTCCTCGGGCTCTTCGTACTCGTCGGCGATCTCGTCGAGCCGATCACGCAACGAGAGGATGACCTTGGGGTCGACGTCGAGGGCGAGATGCACGTCGATGGGCCCGCCACAGCCCGCCTCGGGGTGCACGTCGACCTCCCAGGACTGACGCAACGAGTAGGTCTCTACGAAGTGTCTCTCGTCATGGACGTGAAACCCGTGTTCTGTGGCGTGCTCCTTCAGGTCGGCGACAAAGCCGGCGATGTCCACGGACATGACACCGAGGTTATTGCCTCAATCACCTCATGGGGAGGTGCCGGCGTCGAGCCGGTCGTTGTAGACCCTGGTCACCTGGGCCCCGAACAGGAAGACGCTGGACAGCAGATAGGCGAGCAGGAGGACGACGAAGAAGGCTCCAGCGATCTGGGGCGCGCTGGCACCCGTGGAGAAGTAGAGACCGGCACCGATGGCCGTGACCCCGAACATCAACGCGGTGAGACCGCTCCCCACCAGGATGGCTCTCCACCGGACGCTGGCCCTGATGAGGGTGCGGAATATCAGGGCGAAGACCAGAGGGAGCAGCCCCAGAGAGACGAGGCGGGCCCCGATGCCCACCGTTTGGAGACCCTCGGGGAGCAATGAGGCCAACCATTTCCACGCCGCGTTGACCAGCCAGACCACGATCAGCAAGAGACCGAGTGAAATCGCCCACAACAGGGAGAGGGCCCGGGTCTTGAGGAACCCGGAGATACCGGCGAGCTCGGCATGGGGCACCCGGAAGATGTCGTTGAGATTCGTCTGCACCTCGGTGAACAACGACGACGCGGACCAGACGAACAAGATGAAGCCGACCAGCGCCGTGACGTCGCCCGAGACGAGGGCGGAGCGAATAAGCGTCTCCACGGCGTTCGCCACCTCAACGCCGGCCACGCCCTCGACGGTGGCGAGCAGACCCTCCCGGGCCTCCTCCGAGTTGCCCATCATGATGCCGAACACCGCGACCGCGACGATGAGCAGCGGAGCAAGGGCGAACATGGTCCGGTAGGCCACGGCGGCCGCCATCCGATTGACCCGGTCGGCCCCATATGATCTGACTGCGGTCTCCAGCACCTGATACGGCATCGACCGGCGGAGACGGGGCCACATCCGGGCCAGGGTATTCGTCATACACTGCCCGGCCGTGAGCCATCCCTTCCCGCCGCCCCTGGCCACCATGGAGGCCCGGGTCTACGAAGGCTGGCCCCCGGATGACTTCCTCTACGAGCCGAAGTGGGACGGGTTCCGTTCTCTGTCTTGGTCGAGCCCCGAGGTCCGTCTCGACTCACGCAACGAGCGGCCCCTGCTCCGCTACTTCCCCGAGCTGAGACCGGCCCTGGAGCAGCTCCCCGAGGGCACGGTGGTGGACGGTGAGATCGTCGTGGTCCGGGATGGAGCGACCGACTTCGACAGCCTCCAGCAGAGGATCCATCCCGCCGAGTCGAGGATAAGGATGCTCTCGGAGACGACACCGGCCGAGCTGGTCGCCTTCGACCTCCTGGCCCACCACGGCGCCGACCTCCGCAAGACCCCGTTCGTCGAGCGCCGAAGCCAGCTCGTCGCCCTCGCGGCGGAGCTGGGGCCTCCATGGCATTTAACGCCACAGACGGCGGACCGGCGCACCGCCGAAAGATGGTTCGAGGAGTTCGAGTCGGCGGGGTGTGATGGGATCATCGCCAAGAGACCCGACGGGATCTATGAGAGCGGGAAGCGGGCCATGATCAAGATCAAGCATCGCCGCACCATCGACGTGGTCGTCGGCGGGTTCCGGGAGCACAAGGACGGGGGCAAGATCGGCTCGCTCCTACTCGGCCTCTACAACGATCGAGGCGAGCTGCACTTCATCGGCCATTGCTCCGGCTTCGGAGACGCCGATCGCGTCGAGATCTACCGGCGCTTCCTCGAGCTGGCCACCTTGGAGTCCTTCGACATGGAGGCCCGGGCCCCGGGGGCCCAGAGCCGCTGGACCGGGGACAAGGACCAGTCGTGGACACCGGTTGCTCCCGGTGTCGTGGTGGAGGTCAGCTATGACCAGCTGGAAGGCGACCGCTTTCGGCACGCGGCGCGCTTCCATCGCTGGAGACCAGACAAGGAGGCCACCACCTGCACGATGGACCAGTTGGAGCGTCCGGAAGGGCCTGGCTTCGCCGAGGTGGTGCGCACCTGAGCCCTGATGTCGCTGTGCCACACTGAGGCCCATGGGTCGTGAGGGAAGTGTGGTCGAGGTCTCGGGGCTCACCCACGACTACGGGGAGGTAGTCGCCCTCAAGGATCTCGACCTCACGGTGCCCGCCGGGGTGACCGGTCTCGTCGGCGCCAATGGGGCGGGCAAGACCACCCTTCTCAGAGTGCTCCTCGGTCTGATCCATCCCACCGAAGGCCGAGTGGCGGTGCTGGGCCACGACCCGGAGACCGAGCCGCTCGAGGTCAGGTCGAAGATCGGCTACATGCCCGAGGTGGAGAGCCTGCCGGTCGACCAGACGGCCGCCGACTTTGTCGCCTACACGGCACAGCTAGCCGGCATACCCCCACGCGAGGCGAAACGACGTTCCTCGGAGACCCTGTTCCTGGTCGGTCTCGCCGAGGAGAGATTCCGCTACATCGGCGACTTCTCCACCGGGATGCGTCAAAGGGTCAAGCTGGCCCAAGCCATCGTCCACGACCCCGACCTGGTGTTGCTCGACGAGCCCGCCTCGGGTCTCGATCCCGAGGGACGTCAGCAGATGCTCGAGCTCATCCGGAGACTCCGCGGCTTCGGTATCGATGTGATAGTCAGCTCCCATGTCCTCACCGACATCGAACAGACTTGTGATTGGGTGGTCATGCTCGACGGGGGGACCCTGCTCCGCTCCGGCCCCCTCGACGGCTTCGACTCCACCGGGACAGTCAGGGTCGAGGTCCTGGAGAACGCCGACATGGTGGCTGGTCTGCTCCGTGACCGTGGGCTCGGGGTCGTCGCCGAGGGACCACGTCTCGTCGTGGGCCCCGGAGAGGCCCTGGAGACGGCGATCATCGAGGCAACTGCGGTTGCGAGGTCGGGGCTGGTGCGAATGACCCGGGGCACGGCCAGCCTCGAGGATCTGTTCCTTGGGGAGGAGAGATGACCGAGCAGGTCATCTATGACAGGGGTTATCGGACCTATGACGGTCCCCGCCGGGGTCCCTCCGGCGCCAGACGGGCCGTGTACAGGGATGGTCTGCGTCGTGTGCTCGGTCTGGGACGCAAGGGCCGGTACAAGGTCTTTCCCTGGTCGCTGATCGTGGTGGCCCTGGTGGCCGCGGTTGTGTTCGTCGGTCTCCATTGGGCGGTGGGGAATCTCGCGGAGAGCATCGGTCAGGGTCTGCCGGCCTATGGGGAGCTCTTCGACTTCTACTCGGCGATCTCGCTCCTCTTCATCGCCTTCGCCGGGCCTGCCCTGCTCATCCCGGACCGCACCAAGGGGGTCCTTTCGATCTACTTCTCACGTCCCCTGACCGTCGACAGCTACCTGACAGCCAAGGTCGGCGCATTTGCGACGGTCATCGGTGGGATCTATCTCGTGCCCCAGATCTTGCTCCATCTCGGTCTGGGTCTCATCGCGGAGGAGGGCTTCTTCGCCTATCTTGCCGACAACGTCGACGTCCTGTGGAGGGTCCCACTGACCGCCGCCGGCTTCGTGACGCTCCACGGCGCCCTCGTCTTCATCCTCGGCTCGCTGATATCCCGACCTGGGATGGCCGCCGCCGCCTTCCTCGGGTTGATCACTGCCGCAGGCGGCGTTGCCTCACGCGTGGCCGAGGCCGAGTTCGCCGGAGCCCGCTTCATCTCCCTCCTCGCCCTCGATCAGCACCCCCGCATCATCCGGGACCGCATGTTCAACGACACGGTCACCTACCCGGCCGAGGCCGCCGGCTTCGACGTCTGGGCATCGGTGGCCGTCATCGTCGTGGCCGCCCTCGCGGCCGTCGTGTTCGTCCGTGCCCGCTATCGGAGGCTGGCTTGACCGACACCATCGAGCTGGTCGAGGTCTCCAAGTGGTTCGGGCTGAAGGTCGCGGTCAGTGAGGTCACCATCGGGTTCGGGCCCGGCGTCACCGGTCTCCTCGGTCCCAACGGGGCCGGCAAGACGACGCTGATGCGCCTCGTCTCCGGGCTGCAGAGACCCTCTCAGGGCCGATTGACCGTGCTGGGCGTCGACCCGCGAAAGGACACCGACGTCTATCGGAGGATGACGCTGGTCCCCGAGGACGAGTCGATCTACGAGAGGGAGACCGCACGACGGTTCATCGAGACCATGGCCCGTCTCGCCAAGGTCGCCTCACCGAAGGAACGAGCCGCCGAGGCCCTGGCCACCGTGGGGCTGACCGATTCCGCCGGTCGCGAGCTCGGCAAGTTCAGCAAGGGCATGAGACAGCGGGCCAAGGTCGCCGCCGCGTTGGTGACTGACCCGGAAGTGCTCCTCCTCGACGAGCCGCTCAACGGGACCGATCCGGTGCAGCGAGCAGAGCTGATCCGTCTCTTCTCGGAGCTGGGCAGGACCGGCCGCACCGTGATCGTCTCCTCCCACGTGCTCGCCGAGGTGGAGCGGATGGCCGACCGGGTGGTGGCCATGGTCGACGGCCGTCTCGCCGCCGTGGGCAGTGTCGCCACCATCCGGGCTGCGATGACCGACCGGCCCCGTCTGTTCTACGTGGAGACATCGGGACCTCGGGTGTTGGGCAGCGCCCTGCTCTCCACGGACGGGGTTCTCGGGGTGCATCTCGGCGGGTCCCGGCTCCGGATCGAGGCCTCGGACGCCCGGGCGCTCGCCATGGCTCTCCCACGGCTGGCCCGTGACCACGGCGTCGAGGTGACCAGCGTCTATCCCGCCGACGAGTCTCTGGAGTCGGTCTTCCGTTATCTGGTGGGCTCGAGATGACGCTGGCCGCGCATCTCTACCGGAGGATGATGAGAAGGGGACGGGTGATCTCCCTTGTCGCCTTGTCCTCCGTCCCTGGTCTCGTCCTGTGGCTGGTCGCCTTCGACAGTCCTCAGGAGCGTCGGGCAGCCGTCTACCCCGAGGTGGTCACCTCCAGCGGCTACTCCTTCGCCATCGCCGTGCTCATCCTCACCGTCGCCACCCTCCGTGACGAGCGTGACGCGGGGACTCTCCCTTACATCTACATGAAGCCGCTGGCCCGCCCCTGGTTCGCCGCCGACTCCATCCTGGCCGGCGCGGCGACGGCCGCCACCATCGCCGTCGCCGGCTGGCTGGTGACCCTTGGCGCCGCGAGCGCCATCGCGGTCGATCTCGATGTCGCCCTCAGTGGTCTCACCCTGTTCGTCGCCGCAGCCGTCGGATATGCCGCCGTGTTCGTCCCTCTCGGCTTCCTCGTCCCCAGGGCGCTCCTCGTCGGGCTGGGTTATGTCGTGGTGATCGAGTCGATCGTCGCCTCGGCGGTCGAGGGCGTCGCCCATCTGTCCATATGGCGCATCGCGGTCTCCATCTACGCAGACCTGGCTCCGGTCTTCGGCACGGTCACTGCGCAGACGATCCTGGGTCCCGTGGTGCCGGGCGCCGGCGGAGGCATGGCCAAGATCGGCGCGATCCTTCTCGTCGGCTGGCTCACCCTCACCTGGGCGCTCCGTCGCCGCGACGCGGTGTGAGCCACCTGTAAGAATCCCTCCGTCCATCTGTCAATACCTCTGAGACGACCAAGGAGGTAGACATGAGCAGCAGGCGTAGGATCATCATCGGCCTCGCAGGGGTGGTGCTGGCCGCCGGCGCCACGGCCGGCTACCTGGCATCGAGAGCCGGCTCGGTAGAGGCCACCGTGACCACGGCGAGCGCCGCCGTGGAGACCGACCTGAGCCTGGTGGTCGACGAGACCCTGACCCCGGAGCGTGAGACGGTGCCCGGTCTCGCCGAGGGTGACCCGCCCCGCCCTCTGGGACGGATCGTCTACGGCGACGGGGAGACCGCCGACCTGGTCCTCGGCGAGCTGATCGTCGCCGCGTCGGAGGAGGACCTTGCCGGCTTTCTCGAGCGACACGACGGGACCCTCCTCGACAGCTCCCCGCCAGACGACCTCGACCTGGGCGAGCACCTGGTCCGGGTCCCCCTCGAGAGCGTCGATCCGGCGCGAGCTGCCCTCGGCCTCGCCACGGCCGAAGAGGGGCACGCCGGCGAGTACCAGGTGAGCGACCCACTCCTTTTGACCATGATCGTCATCGCCGCAGAGGAGAAGACCAACCACGGCCTCGACGTCTCGCTCAACTGGCTGTCGGCATTCGATGCGGTGTCCGACGGCCACGTGGCCGAGGACCCGAACACAAAGGACCCGTTTGAGTGGAGCTATTACCAGGTGGGCGGGCAGGTGGACACGGGCGTCGTGGCGGCGTGGCAGCTCCTCGACTACTACGGGAAGACCGGCAACGAGGTCGAGATCCTCATCGCCGACGGCGGCTTCTTCGAGAACAACGACTTCCCCGACGACCGCAAGATCCGCTTCGACCAGTGGAACGAGGCCAACCCCGGCGACTGTGGGGACCCCTGCCCCTGGCACGGGACCTCGGTGGCCCTCACCGCCATGGCGAAGATCGACAACGGGTTCGGCACGGCCGGTGTCGCCGGACAGGTGGGCACCCTGATCGCGGTCCAAGCCCATGGCGACTTCTGGACTGAGATGCGCAAGATCAAGCGGGCAGTCGACGAGGAGCGGCCCGCGGTGGTCAACATGAGCTTCGGTTGGGAGGTAAAGACCTTCCGGGCCGCCTCCCAGGACTCCGTCGACCGTCACATCAAGGCGATGCGCAACGACGGCGCCCTCGTGTTCGCCGCCGCCGGAAACGACGGCAAGGACGTCGATGCCCGGGCCTGCATCGGTAACCACTGCTACGAGAACCGGCTCCACATCCCGTGCGAGAGCAAGTATGCGATCTGTGTCGGCGGTTACGACCCGGAGACGGGTTGGCTCCACCAATCGTCGAACTACGGCCCGGTGGGGGACAGCCGCAGCGTCCAGATCTATGCGCCCTACTGTGTGATAGCGCTCCACAACCCGGTCCTCGGGGCATCGGACACGGACTGGACGTGTGGCACCTCGTTCTCCTCACCGTTCCTCGCCGGCGCTGCCGCCCTGGTCGAGGCGGCCGACCCCTCCCTCGACGACGACGAGATCTGGGAGATCCTCTCCGAGACGGCCAATGTAGGTGGAGTCCACTTCGACCATCTGATACCGACAGAGCAACAACTCAGGGTCAACGTGCTCGATGCGGTGGCCAGGGCGCTCGGGGTCTCCCAGACCGCCCCGGTGGTCACGATCCAGTCCCCAACAAACGGCTTCGAGCTGGGTGTCACCGAGTGGTTCGAGCTCGTGGGAACCGCCATCGACTTCAAGGGCCAGCCCCTGAGCATCAGCTGGAAGTCGAGCATCGACGGGAGTCTCGGGTCCGGTCTGGATCCCCGGGCGGTGTTCGAGCCGAGCGCGGGAACACATGTCATCACTGCTACTGCGGTCGACGTCAACGGAAGGTCCGGCTCGGCCACGATCACCGTCGAGGTCGTGGATCTCCCGCCGGAGATGTCGATCAGCTGGCCCACATCGCAAAGCCTCCTCTACGAGACCGAGGACCTCGACCTCGTCGGTCTCAGCGAGGACCCGGACACCTATCAGTCCATACCCGAGGACGCAGTCACCTGGGAGATCGTGCGCAACGGTCAGGTCGTCTTCACGACGGGCGGGCACATCGCCGGGGTCCCCGGGGGGACCCTGACACCGGGCGGCTACACGGTGGTTCTCCGGGGCGGTGACGGCGGGGGCGACGCCGAGACCTCGGTGGACATCACCATCCTCGAGGTCGTCGGCCACATCCCCAACGCAGTCATCACCACACAGTTCCAGGACGGGCCCTATGGATATGGCGGCGGGTCTGGCGTCGAGCTGACCCTCAAGGGTCTGGCCAGCGACTTCGAGGACGGTGTGATACCCGGCACCAGCTTCCGCTGGATCGCCTCCTCGGACGACGGACACGTCGAGGTCCTCTGCACCGGCTCGACCTTCAGCGAGCCGGTTGTGCCCGACGACGACGAGGATGGCGGGGAGCCGGGATTCGCCATAAGCCCCTCACCGACCATCCCGCCTGTGTTCGGAACCTTCGAGGACTGTGGTGCCGTCGACGTCACGCTCGGTCTCGCCCCCGGGGCCGTCGGCCAGACGAGATGGGCCATCGTGCTCGAGGTCTCCGACTCGGACGGCCAGGTGGGACGGGACGTCGCCGAGATCCTCGTGGTGTTCGCCGTCCCATGACGTTGAGGAGGGCTCGTCCCCCGATGAGCCCTCCCCATCACGGGGGACAGCCGACCGTGATGGTCACCGAGTCCGATCCGACACCACCCGAGGAGTCCATGGCCGTGGCCGTCAGGACGTGCTGGATGGGAGTGGGACAGGAGGCGCTGAGCAGGACGGTGGTGATGTTCCCCTCACCTACCGACCCGTCGACGCTAGAGGTCCAGCGGACCACGAGACCGCTGTCGTTGTCGTCGGTCACCGTCGCCTCGACCGCCACGGACCGTATGCGCTGTGACGAGGTGTGATGCGAGCCATCCGCCGGGGCGGTAACCATCACCACCGGAGGTTGGTCCGAGGGCGGCGGCGCGGTGGTGGTTGAAGACCCCGGCGATGTGGGGGTCGACGCCTCCGTCGTGGTCGGTGCCAGGGTGGTGGTCGTCGTCCCGAGCGTGGTCGTGGCGGCGATGGTCGTGGTGGTGAGGATCGTGGCGGAGGATGTCGAGGTGGGGGCGGTCGTCGTGGTGAGCAAGACGGTCCCCTCCCCGAGACGGACCGCTCCGGCTATTCCAAGCGCCCCCATCACGATCAGGAAGGCCGCGATCGTCCCGATTCGGGTCGCCAGCGCCGGGCCCGCCTCCCCTCGACCCCAGTTGGGTGAGATCTCCGCCCACACCGTTTCGGCAAGACCCTCCGGTGGGGGTGTCGCCGCATAGGCGGCCATGATCCCGGTCGGTGAGGCGACGTGTCTCCGCCGCTCCTGGCATCGCTCACAACGGGCGACGTGACGGTGGACACGTCGTCTCGTCGCCTCGTCGAGTACTTCGGCGCCGGCAACGAGCTCCGACAGCTCTTCGCAGTCTGTTTGCCGGACGAGGAGGGAGGTGCCTATGGCGTCGCCCATCCGCTCCTTCATCCGATTCACCATCACCGAGGCGTTACCCCGGCTCACCCCCATCGTCTCGGCTATCTCCGAGCTGGTCAGGTCGTGACGGAGGGTGAGGTCGAGGACCGCCAGGGTGCGTGCGTCGAGGGCCTGGGCCGCTTCCCAGACCAGCTCGGCCACATCTCGGGCTCCGGCAGCCTCCTCGGGGTCGGCGAGACGGGTGGTGTCGATCTGGGTGAGGAAGGGCCCCTCCGCACCCGGGTCGGACGGAGCCGACCGTCTCTCCCTCTCCAGGCGATTGAGGGCCTGGTTGTGGGCTATCGCGTAGAGCCAGCCACGGAAGCGCTGTGGCTCGTCGAGGGTTGCCATCCTCTCCATGGCCCGGAGAAAGGTGTCCTGGGTGAGGTCGCCGGCGAGTTCGCGATCTCTCGTCATCCTGACCAGGAAGTCGTAGATCCGGTCGAAGTAACGGCGGTAGAGAGCGGCGAAGGCCTCCTTGTCCCCCTCACGTGCAGACGAGGCCAGCTCGGCGTCGCCCTCGGGATGGCTGGTCATCGACGTTCCAAACCTACCCCCAACAAGACCCCGGGCCCCCGGTTCTAGTAGTCGTCGTCGGGCCGTCGTTGCCTCGAGGGCTGGACCCGGGGGGGCTCGCCGGGCATCTTCGGGTAGTGGGGCGGCCAGGGGGCGTCTCCGATACCGTCGGCCTCGTCACGCGCCATCCACTCGAGGAGCGTGTCGATACGACCGGCCGCGTCGTCTATCCCCTCGGTCAGGTCGCCCATCTTCGACCAGCGTGTGGCGAAGGTGCCCAGAGGGAAATCCGGGATCTCCACGTCATCGAGCTCATCCCAGGTGAAAGGCGCCGACACATATCCGGTGGGTCTGACCCCGTAGGCGGATGACACAGTCTTGTCACGGGCGTTCTGGTTGTAGTCGATGAACACCCCGCGCCGCTCCTCCTTCCACCATTTGGTGGTGACTAGACCGGTCATCCTCCTCTCCAGCTCACGGGCGAAGGCGAGCACGGCGCGTCGCGTCTGAAAGAAGTCCCACAACGGCTCGATCCTGATATAGACGTGTATCCCCCTGCTCCCCGACGTCTTCGGCCATCCCCGAAGCCCAACCTCGTCCAGGAGCTCCCTTGCCCCGGCCGCGGCCCGGCGGACGTGGCCGAAGTCGAACCCCGGTGTCGGGTCGAAGTCGAGACGAAGCTCGTCGGGATGCTCGGTGTCGGTGGCTCGAACCGGCCACGGGTGGAAGTCGAGACAACCGAGCTGGACGAGACGGATGACGTCGGCGGGGGTCCTCGGTACGTTCATCCTCCCCGGACGCTGTGACGGGAATCGGATCTGCACCGTGTCGAATGGCGTGTTGGCGGCGGCTCGTTTGTGATAGATCGGGTCGACGGTCACGTCCTGCATGTAGCGCTTGAGCATCGTCGGACGACCCGCGATACCCCGGGCGGCGCCGGTGGCGACCGTCACGAAGTGGTCGACGACGTCCATCTTGGTCCACCCCCGGTC